>CALKYK010000426.1 GCA_938003715.1 uncultured Gammaproteobacteria bacterium | reverse complement strand
TGATGCGCGAAGCGGACATCGACTACCAGGCCGTAGAAATCGACCGGGTTACCGACCTTCCGGAAATCGTCGACCTGCTGGCACTGACCCGGGCTTTGTGCCACGACGGGGACCGCCTGGCCTGGCTGGCGCTGTTGCGCGGGCCGTGGACCGGATTGCGCTGGCGCGACCTGAAACGGCTGGTCGGCGATGACACGTCGGGCACCGTTGTGGAGATCTGCACGCGACAGGGCGCGCTCGACCGGCTCGACGACGATGCGGCCGAGCGGGTGCGTGCGACGTTGCAGTTACTGGCGGAGTTTCGCGGCACGCGCGGTGTTCGCCCTTTGCGAGAACGTGTCGAGGCAGCCTGGTTTGCGCTCGGCGGACCGGCGCTGATCGATACAGCGGAAGCGCTGGACAACGTCTATCGCTACCTCGACATTCTAGACAGCACCGGCAGTGCAGGGACACTTGCCGACATCACGCTGCTCGAGCAGCGGCTGGATGCCGAGCGCGTCTCCGGCGCCCGCAGCAACGCCCGTGTGCAGGTCATGACGATGCACAAGGCGAAGGGACTCGAGTTCGATCACGTCGTCCTGCACGGACTCGGGCGCTCGACGCGCGGCGAACGAAAGGCAGTGCTGCGCTGGTTGCACCTGCCGGACGAATCCGGGCGTGGCGACATGGTCGTCAGCCCGGTCGGATCGAGGACGGCGCTCGACAACGATCCGCTGCACCAGTTCATCGAGTGCATCGAAAAGGACAAGTCGAAGCTGGAACTCGATCGCCTGCTGTACGTTGCGTGCACCCGAGCACGTCATTCGCTGCACCTGGTCGGATCGGTCGGTGTCAGCAATGACGGTGAATCCTGCGGGCCACCGAATGCGGGGTCGTTACTGCGCAGGCTCTGGGTTGCTGTCGAACCGGTCTACGCGAACGCTTTCGAACGAATCGATAATCTCGAATCACGCAGCGACGACGCCGGCGACGATTCGCTGCTCGCGCCGCCCCTGCATCGCTTCGTCGCGCCGTGGCAATCGCCGGCGCCACCGCCGATGCCGTCACCGTCGCGCGCGGAGGCGTCGCAGTCCGACCGGGAGGTCGAATTCTACTGGGTCGGCACCGCGGCGAGACACGCCGGTACCATCGTGCATCGCTGGCTGAAACGCATCAGCGACGGCCGTCTGGATCCGCGGTCGATTTCGGTCGAAAACCTGCGCGCGCCGAGCGACCGCTGGGCGCGGGAGCTCGGCGTCGGCGACGACCAGGTGTGCGCGGTGGTCGACCGCGCCGCCCGCGCATTGCTGTCGATGCTGGAGGACGAGCGCGGTCGGTGGCTGCTGGAAGGCGAAGGGCATGCCGAGTTGCCGGTCACCGGACTCTATCGCGGCAGCGTGGAGTCCGTCGTCATCGATCGCGTGCGCATCGACGATGACGGCCGGCACTGGATCGTCGACTACAAGACGAGCACGCACGAAGGCGGGGACATCGAGGGGTTTCTCGGTCAGGAGGCGGATCGCTATGGCCCGCAGCTCGAAAAGTACGCGACGCTTTATTCGGCATTGAGCGGCGCGCCGGTGCGGACTGCGCTGTACTTTCCGCTGCTGAACGAGTTTCTCGAGGTCGAATGCTGAAGGCCAGGGAGGTTCTGATCAATTCTCGTCGCCCACGACGAGAATTGATCAGAGTCTCCCTAGAGCACACCCTCGATGCGAAACGGACGCATGCCGCGCACATCCGGCGAGCCGAGATAGCGTAGCTGCTGTTCGATCGACGGCGGCGCGTCGGGTCGCGCGGCGACGTCGCCGCTGAACGAGTAGCTGCGGTCAGGTCGGATCGTGATGACACCGTCGACGTCGATGACGCCTGCGGTATCGTCGACGGTTGCGTTGATTGCCGGACCTTCCATGCCGAACGTCGCAAGGTAGTCACCGAGCGGCGCCGCCGAAAGCGCCGGCACGTACAGGTTGGTGACACTTACTGCGCCGTCGATCGACGTGATCCAGCCGCTCCTGACGCGCACGTCATCGAAGTCGAGGCGAATGTCGCCTTTCAGGCCGTCTGCCTGGAAGGACGGGTGAACAAGCTCGAGCGGCAAATTACCGGTCATGCCAGACAGCGTCAGTTCGCCGCCGGGTGCAATGGCGACGTCGGTTGCCAGTGCACCGCTGGCCGGGTTGCTGCTGGTGTGGAAAGCGAGTTGCCCGGACAAGAGCTTCGCGGGCCGGAACGACCAGCTCAGGTTGCGCAGGTAGGCGCCGCCGGCCAGTGCCTCGTCGGCGCGGCCGTTCCAGATCGATCCGCTGATGCCGGTGAGCGTGACGTCCGGCAGCGGTATCCATCTGTAGGCAACGCGTGCCGGGAATGACACGACGAGTACGACCAGGAACATCAGCGCGCCGGCAACGACGTAACGCTTCATTGCGGCGATCAGCGTTCCAGCGATATGCTGGAATTGACACGCCCGGGACTGTCGCCGGACGCAACAGAAAAGCTGCCGGACTGCACCGACATGCCGTGCAGGCGGTGCAGGTCACCGAGCCAGAGCACCAGGTCGTCGAACGCGGCGGCCTCGAATTCGACGCGCATGCCGTCACCGTCCGGGGTCGGCTGGCTCCGCTGCAATGCGGTGCAGAGACCACGTTGGCGCAAGGCGGTGTCGACGATGACGACCAGCGACTGGTTCGGCGCAGCCACCGGCTGTCCGGCGCCCGGCGCCGGCAGCTGGCCTTTGAGCGGACGCAGTGCGGCCAGCGCATCCTGCCAGTTAGCGACGTCGGTTGCGACCGACTTGTGTGCGTCGTCGAGCGGCTTCCAGACGGCAAACCAGAACACCGCGAACAGCACGAAGACCGCGGCAGTCGCGACCATGACCCTTTCCCGCGGCTGCAGGCTGTCGAGCCAGTCCTTCATGATCCGACCGCCTGAATCTGGATGCGGCTGCTGACGCGTTCGCCTTCCTGGTCGGTCGACTGAATGGCGGCGGTGAAACGGCCGCCGGCGCCGATCGCCCGCTGCATGCTGTCCAGAGTCGAGACGTTCGGCGCCGTGACACGAATGTCGACGATGCCGTTGCGAAAGCTGATGGCCTGGATGGACGCATCCGCGTTCTGTCGCATTGCGCCGGCGAGTTCGGCGAGCGACTGCAGGAACAGCGGCGGCGCATCGACGTTGCCGACTCGCCTGCGCAAAGAGTCGATGACCATCTGCGGGTCGGTCGTTTCCGGCGCACCCGGAATGACTTGCTGGTATTCGGCGTGAAACGCGACGCGCAGCTCGTCGAGCTGCCGCTGAAGGCGCAGGTAATCGGTCGCCTTGGCGCCAAGCGATACGACCCCGAATGCGAGCAGCAACATCGCGACGTTGCGCCAGGGTCGCAGCATGCCGGCGTATTCGCGCCGCGGAGCGTAGTCGCCCTGCAGCAGGTTGATGCCGCGGCCGGCCGCAACCGTCACCGCGAGCCGCGGCAGCACGCCGTCGGGCAGGATCTTGACGTCCAGGCTTTCCAGCTCGTGGCGAATGGCGATCCAGTCGTGCTGGTAGCGCTCGTCGTTGTTGGCATCGCAGTAGACGAGGACGTGACGCGGCAAGGTTGCTGCCGGTGCTTCTTCGTCGTCCGTTGCAATGTCGTCGAGTGCGCCGATGGCCGCCAGTGCATCGCCGGGACTGACGCCCTGCATGACCAGTTCGATATCCGCGCCGTCATTGATGAAGACCTGTTCGCCGGCGAGCAGCAGGCTGATCGTGCCCGGGATGACGGGCAGCCCCTGGCTTTCGGCGATCAGCGACGTTGGCGTTATACCGTGCGCTGCCAGCGTCGCCATCCATTCGTCCATGCGTTCGCGGCTGGTCACGCAAACTGGCGTCCGGCCGCTTTCGCGCCGCGCACCCGCGGCGAAATGCAGCGTCTCGACGTCGTCGGCAAGGTATTCCTCGAGCGCATACGGCAGCGCTGCCGCGAGCCGGGCGCCCCTGACCGGGATGTCCACGCTGGTCGTCAGCACTTCGGCGCTGGGCACGAGCACGATGACGTCGCGATCGCCGATTGCGGCCGCGGCGCTGTCCAGCGTGCCCGACTGTGGCTCGCTCTGCCTCGTGCCGTTCGAGTCGACGGCGATCCATTCCGCCGCGTGTCCCGGCTGGTCGGGCAGTCGAATGACCAGGTAGTCCGTCATGTCAGGGCGTTCCGAAGCTGCGCAATATGGGCGTCACGTCGCCGCGCGCACCGCGCTGCAGGATGCTCCACAGCGTGACGCGCACGGTACCAATCCGCACGACGACCTTCAAACGGAAAAACTGTGACGACTCCTCGAGGTCGTTGAGCACGTCCGGCGTCACCAGCGAGGCGAACGATCCGTCGAGGTCGGCGAAACCGGCGGTCTCCCGCTCCGCGAGCAACCCCTCGACGTCGGTGACCGAAAGGTTCTCATCGAGCGACTGCAGCACGGCCGCCGTTGCCGTATTCACGTTGACGCCGACGCGGCCAGGCAGCGCGGTGACGTGCGGCTGGACGGTGCGATACGTTGCGGGGTGAATGCCCTAGATCGCCGCCAGCTCGCTGACGCTGGTCAACGGCTGGTTGGCCGTGCGGTATGGCGGCAGCCGCCCGGTGTAGATCGCATCCTCGGCGCCGTCCGGGAACGCTGCCTCGACGTCGCTGTCGATCCAGTCCGCCGCGATGCCGGCCAGTCGCGGTTCGAGCCCGAGCGCGGCGAGCAGCCGCTGGAACTGCGCAAGCGATTCCTGCACGACCTGGCCCTGATCGTCGACGAGGTTATTGAGATTGAAGCGTCCCTGCAGGTCCTCGATGGCGCCGAAAACCTCGCCATCGTCGATTGGCAGCGGCGGCAGCTGCTGGGCCCAGATTTCACCGAGATGATCCGTATCGCTGTCTTCCAGATCCTGGCTCAGGATATTTGCAACCCAGCTTTCCGCGCCGATCGCGACCTGCATGGCCTGGTCGCGCGCCAGCAGCACGGTGGTGCGGCGCACGTCGAGTGCATTGTCCCAGGCCATGTTGGCCGCAACCATCGTGACGAGTGCCACGATCAGCATCGCGGTGATCATCGCGACGCCGCCCTCGCGTCGACGCGACAGCCTGTTGCCGCGTTTCATGGTGCGACCTCGACAAGCCGCCGGATTTCGCCCTCGTCGGTGAGCTGCAGGAGAATTTCGACGGCGCGTGGCCGCAGTCGTATGCCTGGCGGGCCGCTGCGGTTGGACGGCGGCCACTGCTCGGTCCACTCGCCGTTGTCCTGGAGAAACCGGAACAGAATGCCTTCGACGCCGTCGAGCAGCACGACGCCGATCGGCTCGTTACTCAGCGTCCTGTCGAGCACGTTCCAGTGATAGCGGACGAGCTCGTCGTCCTCGATACGGTACGCAGCCCGCTGCAGGGTCGGCCGCGGCAAAACGATCGGGTTGTTCCACCCGCCGCGCGTCATCTCGATCGCGAAACCGGACTGGAAGCCGGTGTCCAGCGCGGGACCGTAGCTGCCGCCGAGTTCGTCGCGGATCGGTCGCGGCGCAAGCTGCTGCAGGTCGTCGGACAGCAGGCGCATCGTTCGCTGCAGGGCCTGCAGGCGGTCCATCCTATCGCTCAGCAGTTCGGCGCTGGCGAGAGTCTGGTTCAGCGCCCCGTACGCCAGTGCGGCGAGAATGGCGAAAACGGCGAGCGCGACGAGGACCTCGATCAGCGTGAATGCGCGAACGCGTTTCATTGTTCCTCGCCGACTGCTTCGGCAGCCGTCGCCCAGGCGCGGTTGCTCTGTCCCGGAACAATCGGTTCGCCGACAAAACCCGTCACGTTGCGAATGACGTCGTCGGAACCGGCGTAGGAAATCGCGACGTCGACGCGATACAGGTTTTCGACGCCGGTTTCGGACACGACGGTCTGCCATGCCCACTCGAGGCCGGCGTATTCGACTTCGCCGCTCGTTTCGCTGACTTCCGGCAGCTGGTTCGTCAGCCGCAGTTCGGCAACCAGGTTCTGGGCAATCCAGCTCGCGTACATGCGGTCCTGCCTCGCGCTGGCTGCGTCGAACTTCTCGGTGATCGCGGCAGCTACCACGGCCACTGCCAGTGCGGCGAGCGTCAGCGCCACACTCACCTCGATCAGCGTGAAGCCGCGCACGTGTTTTCTGCCATGCGTGCTCATACGCTGTCGTCGCGGCGGATTTCGACCGCGCCGGCCGGCGTCAGCTCGAGCGTTACCGTGGCGCGATCGCTCTGCCGCTGGATCGTGAGTTCGAACGGCGTCATGTCGCCGCTCGACATGATCATGACGTGCGGGGTGTAGTCGCTATCGCTGCCGTCATCGCGATCGCGATCTGACTCTTCCTCGTCGTCGGCGTCGGGCAGCTTGGCCGGGCGATCGTCGAGCAGCACCCGCCGGTCCTCGACAAAGAGTTCAAATTCACTTTGCTCGTCGATTTCGCGCGCGCGCAGCAGGTCGTCACCGAGGACGACGTACCAGCGATTGAGGAGCGGGTCGTACTCGACGAAACGATAGCCCTGGCGCAGCATCTCGATGCCGAAGTCGCGGCCCTGGATGGTGGCTTCGTCATTCGCGAGCTCGATCAGCGATGCGAGGCGGCGTGCCTCCCGCTCGAGGTCACGATCGTCGCCGAGCAGTCCGAATGACAGGATCGACACCGCGGTGATGACCGCGATGATGACCAGGACCACCAGGACTTCGATCAGGGTGAAGGCGCGCTCGCGCCGTCGCGCGACATGGTGCCTGGTCATGCTTGCATGTCGCGCCGGCATCGGTACGTCCTGACGGTCGCGCGGCTACGATGCCGCGCAGGCCTTACTCCAGGTTCCAGTTGCCGATGTCGGCGTTGATGCCTTCGCCGCCGGGGCGGCTGTCGGCGCCGTAGGTCCAGATGTCGAATTCCCCGTTCTGCCCCGGGTTCCGGTACTGGTATTCATTGCCCCAAGGATCCTTCGGCAGGCGCTGCAGGTAACCGCCCGGCTTCCAGTTGCGGATATTCGGATCAGCCGGTTTGGTAACCAGCGCCTGCAGGCCGTGTTCGCTCGTCGGGTAGGCGAAGTTGTCGAGCCGGTAGAACTGCACGGCGCTCTCGATATTGCGGATGTCCTGCTTGACGCGCGTGATCTGCGCATCGTCGATGCGGCCGATGACGTTTGGCGCGACGATCGCGGCGAGTATGCCGAGAATGATCACCACGACCATGATTTCGATCAGCGTGAAACCGCGCTGCCTGTTACTGATCTTGCCCACCTGGTTCCTCTGCGTGATGCTCCGACGAACCCCGGACGGGCCCGCGTTGACTCGCTGTCTGATTAAACGCGAGTATATCAAACATGGGGTTACACAAACGCGGACCCGTCGCGCTGCCGGGCTACTGGTGGCCCGCCGTCATCGTCGCCACAGCCTGCGTGGCGATCGCGCTCGCCGGCGACGCGGGGCGTGAACTGTTGCGCTACGACCGTCCCGCCATCGGCAACGGCGAACTCTACCGCCTGCTGAGCGCGCATTTCACGCACCTGGGCCCAGCACACCTCGTGCTGAACCTGGCCGGGCTGGTCTTGGTGTGGCTGCTCGTCGGCCGTCGATACCGGGCCGGGGAGTGGATGCTCGTGACCGCGATCACGGTGACCGTGGCGTCGGCCGGGTTCTGGTTTCTCGATCGCAACCTGCACTGGTACGTCGGATTCTCCGGCGCCCTGCACGGGCTGCTCATCGCCGGTGCAGTTCGCGGGCTCCGGGTACTGCCGGTCGAATCAGCAATAATCGTCGCAGTCGTCGTCGCCAAACTGGCCTGGGAGCAGTTCATCGGACCGCTGCCCGGTTCGGAATCGATCGCCGGCGGCCCGGTCCTGGTCAACGCGCACCTGTACGGTGCCGCAGGCGGCGCGCTTGCAGCGGCAGTGCTGTGGCGTGGAGCACCGCAGCGGCCGCCGATATAATGCGGGCGCCCCGCGGGCGCCGGATGACGGAGCTACAACAATGACAATGACGATGGTTTTTCCGGGACAGGGCTCGCAGGCGCTGGGCATGCAGGCGGAGCTCGCTGACGCGTACCCGGAAATTCGTGACACTTACGCCGAAGCGAGCGAGCGCCTCGGTTATGACCTGTGGGCGCTCGTGCAGAGGGGCCCCGTCGAAAAACTGAACGAAACCCGACATACCCAGCCGGCTATGCTTGCGGCCGGCGTGGCGACGTGGCGCGCATGGCAAAGCGCCGGCGGCGGCAGCCCCGCGCGCGTGGCCGGGCACAGCCTCGGTGAATACACCGCGCTGGTGGTTGCCGGTGCGCTCGAAGGCGGCCGCCGGCAATCGCCTGAGAACCTCGGC
>CALKYK010000425.1 GCA_938003715.1 uncultured Gammaproteobacteria bacterium | reverse complement strand
TCCTGATCCAGGTACTGGTAGCGCACGCGCGCGGTGACGACATCTTCCATCGTCGAACCCGGCACGGCATCGGGAATCAGCTTGCGGACGAGCAGCCGCGCCACCGACGCATTGCCGTCCGGGAAATGGAAGATATAGGGTTCGCTGCCGCGGTAGCCGACGCGCTCGACGGTGTGCGCAAGACCGGGAAGGCCGCCGCCGTCGGTGTAGCCGAGGATGGCAATTGCCGGCACTTCGTCCATGCCGACGCACCAGTAACTCATGCCCCAGCGCTGGTACATCTCGAGCACCTGCTCGTCGACCCTGACGTAATCCTTCAGGTAGTCGCGGTAGGACAGCTTGCTCAAGAACGCGATCTTTTCCTCGCGGCTCATGCCCGGCAGGTAGTCGCGCTCTTCGGTGAAAGCGCGCACGAGATCCGCTTTCGCCTCGTCCGACATCGGCGTCGCTGCCGCGAACTCCTGCCACGGCAGGCTGCCGTAGCCGGGCACCAGCTTGCGCCGGCCGTACGTTTCGGCGTCGTAGGCGATGGCATAGGACAGGTCCATCCCGTCGTAGAGCTCCTGGTCGAAGTAGCGATAGAAGCGCTGCACGTCGATACCGATCTCGACCAGCAGGTCGCGCGAAATCTCCGAGTACGCGGACGGCGTGTCGATCGATTCCGTACCGCCGTAGCCGATGCGCGTCCGCCCGCCGACCGTGAACTCGTTGCGCTTTGCATGGCCGCCGAAGTCGTCGTGATTGTCGAGGATCAGGATGCGCGCGCCCGGCCGCGCCTTGCGATAGAAGTGCGCGGCCGAAAGTCCGCTGATGCCGCCGCCCACGACGACGAGGTCGTAGCTGTCTTCGGGGTCCGACACCGGCCACGTCGCGCCGGCGACGCGCGCATGCATCGTCTCCCAGGAACCATCGTGGCTGCCCCGCAGGCCGGTTTTCGCCGGCGGGTAGTAGTCGGGACCGAGCGCGAACTTGGAGAGATCGGCGCCGAACACCTCGGCCCACGGTGACAGCAGCGAGGCGCCAATGGCGACCTGGGTGCCGTTCAGGAAATCGCGTCGCGTGATGTCTTTCATGATTCTCCCCCGGTGTTCGCGCAGGCTCGGTCAATGTACGCAAACGCGAAGGGCAGCGAAAGCCGGGTAAGTCAATTGAGTTTGGCGGTGGCGCCCACTACCCTTCCACGAAAGCTTTCGGGGGAGCTGTCATGACTGACCGATCTGCGGCGGATCGACGCAAGGTATTGAAAGGGCTGGGCGCAGGCCTCGCGGTCGCGGCGCTTCCCGGCTGCACGACGACGCCATCCGCGGGACGTTACCGACGCCACTATTCGCGCAAGCCGTGGGTCGCACCGCGCATATCCACGGAAAACGTCATCCGCGAGATCGTCGGCCACCGGCCTTTTCGCCGCTCGGGGTTCGTCGTCCGGAGCGAGAAATTCGACGACAAGCTGGTCGTGCACAACTACGGCCACGGCGGTGCCGGCATCACCCTGTCGTGGGGATCGTCCGCACTCGCGGTGCGCGAGACGCTCGGCGTCGAGCATCGCGACGTCGCCGTCATCGGTTCCGGCGTAATGGGGCTGACCAGCGCGCGGCTGCTGCAGGATGCCGGCTGGAACGTGACAATCCACACCCGCGACATGGCACGTCACACGACGTCGAACGTTGCCGGCGGCGAGTGGGGGCCGTTCAGCGCCCACGATCCCGACGTGTCATCGGACGTGTTCAAATCCCAGCTCGATTTTGCGGCTCGCATCTCGCATCACGCGTTCACGAACCTGGGTGGCAGCGACTACGGCATTCGCTGGACCGAGCTTTATTACCTGGGCGACGAACCGTTCGCGCGCGAACAGTTCGCGGACCTGTATCCCTACGGACGCGATCTCGAACCCGGCGAACACCCGTTCCCGACGCGCTACGTGCACGCAACGGTGACGATGATGGTGGAGCCTGCAATTTTCCTGCGCCGGCTCACCGAGGATTTCCTGCAGGCAGGCGGCCGCTTCGTTATCCGCAATTTCGAGAACAGGGAGCAGATTCTTGCGCTCGACGCGCCGGTCATCTTCAACTGCACCGGACTCGGCGCGAAAGCGCTGTTCGGGGACGAGGAGCTGACGCCGGCGAAAGGGCAGCTCGTCTACCTGCCGCCCGATCCGGCCGTCGACTACCTGACGATCGGCGGCAGCAGCGACGTGCTGTACATGTTCTCGCGTTCGGACGTGCTGCTGCTCGGCGGCACCTTCAAGCCGGGTGACTGGACGACGCACCCGGAGCCCGACGAGACCGCACGCATCATCGCCGAGAACCAGCGCCTGTTCGCGAACTTCGGCTGAGTCACCAGAAGCGCGGCGACAGATCCACCAGGTTGAAACGGAACGGCTGCTCCCTTTCGATCTCGGCTCGCGGGTGACGTGCGCGGCATTCGCGCTCCGCGCGAGCCCGGTTCGACGTGATGTATTCCTTTTGCACGTCCGGGTTGTCGATGGTCGAGAACGCGCTGCGGTGGATGTCCTCGTCGCGCGCCGCAAAGCACGCCTCGTAAGCCGCCTCGACGTCGGGATCGGGCACGGTGACCGAATCCGGCAGCGCGAACTCGAAGCGGAACTCCACCTCGAACAGCAGCAGGGCCAGCGCGACCAGCGCGGCCGTGATCCAGACGATGTGCGAGCGTTTCACTGCGATTCCGTCGTCATGCTTACATCGCGCGAAAGTGTAGGCACTGGAGCGACCCGATGCGAGTGGCTCGATGCAGACCGCGGCTTCCCAACCCGTGCGATTGTGGTTCTCCGATGTTGGGTTCCTGCTCCCAACCGCAGCGGACCCGGCGATTTTGTCGCCCCTGCGGGGCTCGCAATGACGGGAGTGATCTGGCAAACATATAAGACGGGAAGCGGTACCGTACTCACCAAGGCGACTCTTGCTCACCGCTCTGCGGTTGATCGGGCGCGCCAAGGGGCATGCTAGACTCCGCACTGGTGGCCAGAACCCTTGTCCGGCACCCGCATTGCCGGAACCGGAGGACAACAATAATGCGTGTCATCACCTGCCTCGCCGCATCCCTCTTCCTGCAGTCCGCTGCATTCGCACAGCTCGCGCCGGAGACGGTCGGGACGACGACGATGCCGGATCCGGGCACGAACTGGTTCATTGCCAAGACCAGCAATGGCGCCTACGTGTGGGACGCGGAATCTGGCGAGATGCACGGGCTCCTGTCGCTGTCGCGGCAGACGACGACGGTCGCGCCGTACGCGCCGCGCGGCGAGTTCTACGCGCCGGAGTCCTACTACTCCCGCGGCGTGCACGGGGATCGCAGCGACATCGTCACCGTCTACGACTTCGAAAACCTCGCGCCGATCGCCGAGATCGACATTCCGGAAAAGCTCGCCGTGCTGTCGATCGAGGGTCATCTCGGTTTGTCGAACAACGGACGCTTTCTCGGTGTCTTCAACATGACGCCGGCGCAGTCGATCACGGTAGTCGACGTGCAGAACAGAGCTTTCGTCGGCGAGATCTCGACCCCCGGCTGCGCAATGATCCTGCCGGTCGCCGATCGCGACTTCCTGATGATCTGCGGCGACGGCACGCTGCAGCTGATCCGACTCGATGCCAACGGCAACGAAGCCGACCGCACGCGCTCGAACGTATTTTTCAGCGTGCAGGAAGACCCGGTCTATGACTGGCCGAAACGCACCCGCGACGGCTGGCTGATGATCTCGCACGCGGGCAAGGCCTATGACGTGACGATCGACGGCGACGACATCGACATCAGTGAGCCCTGGTCGATCGTGACCGAGGAGGACGCCGAGGAGCAGTGGCTGCACGGCAGACGGCAGTTGCGCACGACGCATCGAACTCGAAACGCCGGCGGTCAGCGTCATGGTGACGCAGGAGTCGGCGCCGAAACTGATCGTCGCCGACGAGGAAGGCGGTCTGCACGTCTACGACGCGATCAAAATGAATCTCGATCGCACGATCGAGGATCCGGGCCCCGGCGCCGACCTGTTCGTGGACTTCTGATTGATGCTCGACCCGCTTCTGATTAAGACCATCGCAACGGGCTTCGGCCTGTTGCTGCTCCTGTCCGCCGTACACAAGCTGTCCTCGGCGTCTTCGTTTCGCGCGACACTCGCCGCCTATCAGCTGCTGCCCGATGCGCTGGTGGCACCCGCGTCGCGGGCGATACCGATCGTCGAACTGCTGCTCGGCGGCAGCTGGCTGCTCGGCTACTACGCAATCCGCGGAACGGCCGTCGCGACAGCGGCCCTGCTCGCCGTCTACACGGCGGCGATGCTGATCAACATCTTTCGCGGCCGCGTGCACATCGATTGCGGCTGTGGATTTTCGGCCTCTTCAGCGGGAAGGCAACAGCTTTCGACCGGCCTGGTGCTGCGCAACTTTGCGCTCATCGCCGCGGCGCTGGCGGCGGCCGTGCCGGTCGCACCGCGGGAACTCGGCGCCTTCGACTACGTGGCGCTGGTGGCGGCCACCGTTGCGCTCGTGTTTCTGTACGCCGCCACCAACCAGCTGCTGACGAACGGGGCCGCGATCGGCGCGTGGAGAGACGGGCATGACTGAGAGCCTGCTGGTATCGAACGTCATACTCTGGATCGTCGTGATCGCGCTCGCCATCGTCGTGCTCGCGCTGGCGCGGCAGGTCGGCATCCTGCACGAGCGGGTGGCGCCGGCCGGCGCGCTGCTGCCGACGAACGGGCCGAAAGTCGGCGAAGTGACGGAACCGATGTCGCTGTCCGATCTCGATGGCGCACCGGTGACGATCGGCGGCCCGAGTCAGGACGGACGGCCAACGCTGGTGCTCTTCATTTCCCCGACCTGCCCGGTCTGCAAGTCGCTGGTGCCGACCGCGAAGTCGCTGTCGCGGTC
>CALKYK010000424.1 GCA_938003715.1 uncultured Gammaproteobacteria bacterium | reverse complement strand
CCCAGCGCTTCGAGCATGCCGGCCATCGCCATGACGTTGTCCCGCTGCAGGTCCGGGTTCCTCTCGGCCCAGGCACCCCAGAACACGCCGACGATGCTGGCTTCCTTCAAGAGCGCGAGGTTGGCCGGAAAGCTGGGGATCGTGCCGCTTGCAAAGCCGATGACCAGGAAGCGTCCATGCCACGCGGTCGCGCGAAGCGCCTGCTCGGCGAGTTCGCCGCCGACCGGGTCGTAGACGACGTCGGCTCCGTCACCGCCGGTCAGTTCGCGCACCGCGTCTTTCAGGTTTTCCGAGGAGTAATCGATCGTCTCGTCCGCCCCCGCGGCGCGTGCGAATTCGAGTTTTTCCGGCGTGCTGGCCGCGGCGATGACCCGCGCCCCCATGGCCTTGCCGAGCTCGACGGCGGTGATACCGACGCCGCCCGCCGCGCCGAGGACGAGCAGGTTTTCGCCCGGCTGCAGCGTGGCGCTTTGTTTCAGCGCGTGAAAACTGGTGCAGTAGGTGATCGTGAATCCGGCACCCTGTTCAAACGTCATGCCCTCCGGCAGCGGGAACACCTGCCGCGCATCGACGGCGATTTTTTCCGCAAACGCACCGCCCTGACTGAAGACGATTACCTTGTCACCGATCGCGACGCCGCCAACGCCGTCGCCGACGGCACTGATGACGCCGGCGGCCTCGTTGCCGGGAATGAAAGGCGGCTTCGTGCGCACCTGGTATTTGCCGGCGACGACCAGCAAATCCGGAAAATTGAGCCCGGCGGCGTGCAGGTCGACGACGACCTGTCCCGGCCCCGCTACCGGGTCGTCACGGGTCTCGATTACCAGTGCGTCCGGCGGCCCGAATGCCTTGCAGACCAGGGCACGCATCGTCACGACAGGATGTACATCATCAGCGTTTCCGCAACCAGCGCCGGCGTTTTCTCACCCTCGATCTCGACGGTAACGTCGGTCTTCAGCAGCCAGCGGCCAGGCTGTTTCTCGGTAACATCGTTAATCGTCTGCCGGGCACGGATTCGTTTGCCGACGCGCACAGGTGCCAGGTAACGGACCTTGTCCGAGCCGTAGTTCAGGACCATTGCCAGGTTGTCGGGCAGCAGTGCGTTTTGCGTGGTCAGGTAGGTCAGCAATGACAGCGACAAGAAGCCGTGCGCGATCGTCCCGCCGAGCGGCGTCGCCCCGGCCTTGTCGATATCGACATGGATGAACTGGTGATCATTGGTCGCGTCGGCGAACTGGTTGACGCGCTCCTGCGTGATTTCCAGCCATTCGGATGGTTCCAGTTCCCGGCCGGCGAGACCGGGCAATTCCGATGCTTTGATCGTTTTCGGCATGCGACCCCCGCGCCTGTCGTTACGCCTGAAAATAGGGCTTGAGTTCGTTTCGCGCAACGACCATGCGATGAACCTCGTCCGGCCCGTCGGCAAGCCTGAGCGTGCGCGCGTGCATGTACATGCGACCGAGCGGGAAGTCCTGCGACAGCCCGGTCGCGCCGTGCATCTGGATCGCGTCGTCGATCACGTCGATGGCCACGTTCGGTACCGCCGCCTTGATCTTCGAAATCCACAGCTGGGCCTGTTGAACGCCCTGGGTGTCGATCATGTGGGCGGTCTGCAACGTCAGCAGGCGGGTCATGTCGATGTTCATGCGCGCGTTCGCGATCTTGTCGTAGTTGCCGCCGAGCTTGCCGATCGGCTTGCCGAAGGCCGTGCGGGACACAGCGCGACGGCACATCAGCTTGAGTGCCTGTTCGGCCATGCCGATTGCGCGCATGCAGTGATGGATGCGGCCGGGACCGAGCCTACCCTGCGAAACTTCGAAGCCGCGGCCACGGCCCAGGATCAGGTTTTCCTCAGGCACGCGGACATCGTCGAAGCGGATGTGCATGTGCCCGTGTGGCGCATCGTCCATTGCAAATACGTTCATCGGCCGCAGGACCTCGACGCCGGGCGTGTCCATCGGCACGAGAATCTGCGAGTGCTGCTGGTGGCGAGCCGCATCGGGATCCGTCCTGACCATGCAGATCATAATCTTGCAGCGCTCGTCCCCGGCGCCCGAGATATAGATTTTCTCGCCGTTCAGTACCCATTCTCCGTTGTCGAGCACCGCCGGCATGGAGATATTGGTCGCATCGGACGACGCGACATCCGGCTCGGTCATCGCAAAGGCCGATCGGATTTCGCCGTTCAGCAACGGCTCGAGCCACGCTTCTTTCTGCGCGTCAGTGCCGTAGCGTTCGAGGACCTCCATGTTGCCCGTGTCCGGCGCGCTGCAGTTGAATGCTTCGGCAGCGAGGTGCGTTCGGCCGGTTTCCTCGGCAATGTAGGCGTACTCGACCGTCGTCAGGCCGGGACCGCGATCGCTGTCGGTCAGCCAGAAATTCCACAGGCCCTGTTTCCTGGCCTCCGACTTGAGGCTTTCGAGAATGTCGCGCTGACGATCCGTCAGCGTCCAGCGACTGCCTTTGTCGATCTCGGTCAGGAACTCCTCGTCGACCGGCATGACGCGGTCGTCGATAAAGGTGCGCACTTTTTCGAGGATCGGCTTCAGCCGATCCGTAATTCCCAGGTTCATGCAGTTTCCTTCGGACTGTCAGTCGTCGTACTGGTCGCGCCGGCACAGCCAGTACATATTGACTTTTTTCTCGTTTCTGCAGATCGGTGTCAGGTCGATCATGTGATAGGCGCCGTTGAGCATGTCCAGCCCCCGCGCATAGCACGAATAGGTATGGTAAATGCGGCCGTCGTCGTCGCGGTAGAAGACGCTCATGCCGGGGCCTTCCGTGCTCGGAAACGACGTCATCTCGTAGTTGTAGTACAGCTCGCCTTTCTCCACCTCGTCCGGCGTGAACGTGACCTGGTAGTCGCGGTTGAAGTCCGAGCCGAGCGACGAAACCCACTTGAATGTCCAGCCCATACGCTTCCGGTACGCCTCGATCCGGTCGAGGTCGGTGTTGGATATGGCAATCAGCGTCGTGTCACGGTGCGCGAGATGGATGTCGATTCCGTTGAAGTTGTCGGCCCAGAATGAACAGCTCGGGCAACCTTCGTCCCAGTCCGGGCCGAACATGAAGTGGTAGACCAGAAGCTGCTTTTTACCGTCAAACAGATCCCCCAGCGATTGCCTGCCGCTCGTCGTTTCGAATTCGTATTCCTTGTCGACGAGTACCCGGGGCAGGGCCTGTCGTTCCCGGGTCAGCTGATCGCGCAGCCGGGTGAATTCCTTCTCCCTGACCAGGTGCGCCTTGCGTGCTTCGAGCCACTCGTCGCGGGAAACTGTCTTTTGCCTGGACATCGCGCAATCCCCCATCGATTCTTGGAATTCGTTCTGGACGCCCGTCACTTGCAGCGGGCGCCGTCGTCCGCCGCTCCGGACCACAAAGAATATCACGGCGCCGCATCGTCGGCCGCTGCGCACGGTGTCCGCTCGACATCGCCGGGATGATGGCGAATACTCGGCTTGCTTACTGCAGGGGGCAGTTCACATGATCAGCAAGGCGGACGTATTCATACTCATCGGCGTAGCCATTTCGTTCGTGCTCGGCGTATACCTGTTTTTCACCGGCGATCGCGAACAGGGCCTTTTCACCGCAATGTGGGTGCCGGCGCTGCTGGCGTTCGGTATTTATTTCAAGCTGCTGTCACGGAAGCACTGATCGATGCGCGATCAGACGCTTCTCTACTGGGGCATGGTCGTGACGATGTTCCTCGTCATCGCGGCGCTGCTGACGGCACGCGAACTCATCGAGATGCATTTCGAGCGCCGCCGCCGACAGGCGGACCGGGACGGGCACCAGGCCTGATTCAGTTCAGCGGGTAGCCGGGCTCCGACGGCAGGAACCCGTCGATGCGAACCACCCTGACCGCGTCCGTTACCTCGTTTGCGCGCATGAAAGAGATCGAGCCGGGAATCGCGACCACGAGGTCGAGAGCCATGTTCGTGCTGAACACGATCTTGGGTCCGCGCGGCACCTCGGCGCGGAACATTTTTGCAATCCAGTACTGGCGAAACTCGGCTTCGGTCATTTGGTAGATCCGGTTAAGGACGAAGTCGCGCTCGTCGGATTGCGGCGCCCGAACCAGCAGGATGATTCGGGTCCGGTCGGCCCAGAACTGCTGGTCCGCGAGAAAGATGCTGCGCAGTTCCTCGAGGCTCAGGTCGCTGACCTGCGTATCCTTGTGCACGACGATGGCGATCGGGCTGGATGCCACCGTTTCTTCCGCGGTCACTGTCGGCCCGGACAGGCACACCGCAGCCGCAGCGCCGATCAGGATGAACTTCTTGCAGCATTTCAGGTTCATGAGCGCGCTCACAGCTTCGACAACACGAAGGCCACCTGTACCCGGAAATTATTCTCCCGGCCGCCGTTGTCGAACTCCTCGTTCCGGTACTCGGCCTTCAGCGATGCGTACGGATTGAAATCCCAGCGCACGCCGAGAATGCTTCCATCATAGTCCAATCCATCGGCGCCGAGTAACGGATCACTGTTGTCCACCCGCGTACGCTCGATGCGCAGGTACGGTTTCCAGTCCTTGCGGCCGTCCGGCAGCCGGTATGCAAACTGGGCGTACCAGGCGTCGACGTCGCCGGAGACACTGCTGTCCGTTACCAGTTCGTGTGATGAACGCAGGTATTCGACGATGACCTCCGGCGATTCCCGGCTCCAGGCGACGTGGGCAGAAAACGTCGATTCCTCGACCGGCGGGCCGATGCCTGGTTCGACCTCGTCGGTATAAAAGCCGATACCCGCATCGAGTGGCCGGTACCCACGCGGATTGACGTTGAACTGCAGCATCCATGCCTTGTTGCCGTTGATGTCACCCGCGTCACCGGCGCGCGCGATATTCGCGTGACGCCCGTTACCGAAGCCCGCTTTGTATTCGAGGCCGAGGTCACGCGAAGGCAAACTGCCTTCCATTAAAATGCCGACGAAGTGGATCGGCACGATGCGCGAGCCGAACTTGACCATCTCCGGCCGGGTGGTGGTCGTCTGCAACCATGCGCCGTGATGAAACGCGGAGTTCCAGTAGCCGATCGGCGTGTGGTAGCGGCCGGCGGAGAGTTTCAGGCGGTCCGAGAAGTCGTACTTGACGATCAGGCGCTCGACTTCGAAGCTGTACTCCGAATCCCGGGCGGTTGCGGTGAATTCGCCGAAAGCGCTGAAGGAGTGCCCCAGCGAGGCGCTCAGGTGAGCGACGGCCTGGCCGATCGCGAATCCGTCATTGTCACTGCCGTCGCGCGAAATGTAGCTGACGTCGGCAAAGCCCATGACGTTGACCTCGGGCTGCGACGGGTCGAGCGATGCCTGGGTGGCGATGATTTCCTGGCCCGATACCAGCGGCGCCGCAAGCGTCGCGAGCGCCAGCAATACCTTTTGCTGCAGGTCCCGTTCCATTGGATTGCCTTCCCCCGATACGGGCGAATCACCCGTAAGTTTCGGATACTAGCGGGTTTTCTGCGCAATATACAGCCCGGCATCGGGCACATGCGTATAATCTCCGATCCCGTTTTCGTCTCGAATCGTTCGTCCATGGCCCGCATCAAGACCTCAGTCTGGCTCCCCAGAGTGCTGTTCGAATCGGCGCTGATCACCGTCAGCATCCTCCTGGCGCTGGGGCTCGACGAGTGGCGGGAGGATCGCCAGGATCAGGAGACCGTCGAGCTCGCAATGGCAAATTTCCTGAGCGAGATCCGCCGCAACAAGGCCAGGGTGGAGGATGCGGCGCCCTTCAATTCCGGTCTGCACAACGTATTGCAGCGCAGGCATGCTGAGGGAGACGTCGGCTCCGTCAACGAGTTCATCAGCGTTGTCGACAGCTACACGTCGATCGTCTTGCAGTCGACGGCGTGGGAAACCGCACTCGCCACCGGCTCCGTTGCCAAGATGGACTACGACCTCGTATCGGCGCTGTCACTGACCTACGGGTTGCAGTCCCGTTACCTGCAGGCCAGTCGCCCGGGCGTACTCGACTTGACCAATCCGCAACTTCTGACGGAAGACTACCTCGAAGTCGTGATCTACAACGCAATCCGCCACCTGCGGGAAATCACAGCCATGGAGTCGGAACTCGCGATCGTCTACGAGGAAGCAGAGCGCGTCATCCTCGATGCGTGGATGGACATGAACGAGGCGACGCTCGACGATGCTGTGGCGTGGGCGTCGGCGCCGTCACCGAACTGAGATCGTCCTTCGCGCCGCAGCGGCGCGTCCGCTTTGCGTCAGAACAACCACCAGGGCCGGTTCAGTTCGTCCTCGCAGGCCTGCAGTTGCGACCACCATCGCTTTGCCCGTCGATCTACCCGCTGCGCCGTTTTTCGCAACCAGTTTTTCTGTTGGTAAGTGCCCTGGCGCCAGCCTGCCTGGCCCTCGTGATACGCGAGGTACTGGTTGTACGGGTCCCACTTGGATATGCCGACCGATTCGTTCGACAGGTTCGTATACCAGCCGACGAAATCGATGGCGTCGTGAAAATCGTCGCGGTCCGCGTAGTAACGGCCGGTTTCCTTCTGGTAGCGGAGCCAGGTGCTGTCGAGCGCCTGCGCGTAGCCGTAGGCGTCCGACGGACGTTTCCACGGTATGAATCCCAGTAATTCCGTTCGCGGCGGGCGGGCGTTGAAGCGGAACGACGATTCCTGTTTCACGATCGCCATCTGCACGTGCTTCGGCGTGCCCCAGCGCTGCTCCGACGCCTTCGCCGATTCGTACCAGTCGCGCCGATCGTCGAAAATCGTGCAGATATCGTCGAGGTTGGTGGGCATCTTGTTCTTGTGCGCCAGGCCCATGCCCAGCCACAGCCCGGCAACGACGAGGTAGGCCGGCCACACGCGCGCCCGTCGCGACTTGCGAGATTTTCTGGAAAATCCGCGCATACGCCTGATCTAGCAGGAAGTTTTGCCCAAGGCCCGCAGTATAGCGCGATTCGGCCGCGGCCGGGCAAATCCGCTGGCCGCCAGCCTGGCAGATCCGGACGTGAGGGCGATGTGTCGCGATTTGCAGAGGAAATTTCACGGGAAACAATTGCTTACAGAAACCCTGACGTGGTTCGCAGACACCGATACCCGGTTCTGCGAGTTTCCACTCACCAACACGACTCTGGAGATTGCAATGAACATCACCTGGGCAACCCGGGCCTGCGTTGCCGCCGCACTGGTCGCGGCGCTGCTGCTCGGCCCGCAGCGTGCCGAAGCCGACGGCTTCTACATCGGCGCCGGCGTCGGCGGCGCGACGCTCGAGGCCGATCTCAACGGCATCACGATTCCCGGCCTGCCGTCGAGCATCGACGAGGACGACACCGCAACGAAGATTTTTGCCGGCTACAACTTCGACCTGACGGCCATCGAAGTCGGCATCGAAGCAGGCTACGTGGACTTCGGCGCGCCCGACGTCAACGTGCTGGGCGATCCGCTTGCGCTGGATACGACCGGCATCAACCTGTGGGGCATTGCCGCAGTCGATACCGGCCTGTTCGAAATCTACGGCAAGCTCGGCTACATCGTATGGGACGTCGAGGCCCAATACCTCGGACAGCAGGCGGCCGACGACGGGCACGACCGCGGCTACCGCCCGGGGGTGCCCTGCGGATA
>CALKYK010000423.1 GCA_938003715.1 uncultured Gammaproteobacteria bacterium | reverse complement strand
GGTGAAGCTCCGCAAGCTGAAGGAGTTCCTGGAAGTCGGCGACAAGACGAAAGTCACACTGCGATTTCGTGGCCGGGAGATGGCGCACCAGGAACTGGGTGCACAGCTCCTGGCAAGGGTCAGGGATGACCTCGACGAATACGGTGTCGTCGAACAGATGCCGCAGCTCGAAGGGCGGCAGATGGTCATGGTGATGGCACCGAAGAAAAAGTGAGTAACGGTTTCTGACCGGCGACGGGAAGAACCAATACCCGCCTGCAGCGGCAGCAAAGGCTGTACGTGGCAAGGCCAGAAAATACGGAGACAGTCATGTCGAAGATGAAAACGAACCGGGGCGCTGCCAAGCGCTTCCGGCGCACGGGCAAGGGCGGCTACAAGCGCCGTCAGTCCCACCTCAATCACATCCTGACGAAGAAGAAGTCGAAGCGTAAGCGCCAGCTGGGTATGACGACCCAGGTCGCCGATGCCGACGTCAAGGCCGTGCAGCGCATGCTGCCGTACACCTGAGGAGATTGAGGAATGGCAAGAGTCAAACGCGGCGTCGTGGCCAAGCGACGTCACAAAAAGGTCCTCAAGAAAGCGAAGGGCTATTACGGCGCGCGCAGCAAGCTTTTCAAGACCGCCAAGCAGGCCGTCATCAAGGCAGGCCAGTACGCCTACCGTGATCGGCGCCAGCGCAAGCGGCAGTTCCGCGCCCTGTGGATCACCCGCATCAATGCGGCGGCACGGCTGCATGGATTGTCCTACAGCCGCCTGATCAACGGCCTGAACCGGGCCGAGATCGAGGTCGACCGCAAGGTGCTCGCCGACATCGCCGTGCACGATCCGGAGGCGTTCGGCGCCATCGCAGAACAGGCCAAAGCCGCCCTGGCCAAAGACTGATACGCTGCGCGTTGCGCGAAGACGTAGCGGGGCGTGTCGATGCAGTCCTTGAATGAACTCGTCGAACTGGCCTCATCGGAGATCGATGCGGCCGGTGACCTGTCTGCGCTCGATGCCGTCCGGGTGCGCTACCTCGGCAAGAAAGGCGAGCTGACCACGCGCCTGAAAGGCCTGAGCGCGCTGCCGGCCGACGAACGCCCCGCCGCGGGGCAGGCCATCAACAGCGCCAAGACGCAGCTGCTGGATACGCTGAACGCCCGCCGCGAGGCGCTGCAGGCGGCCAGTCTCGAACGGTCGCTGCACGCCGAAGCCGTCGACGTCACTTTGCCGGGCCGCGGGTTGTCGCTCGGTGGTCGGCACCCGGTGTCCCGCGCCGCCATGCGCATCGAAAAAATCTTCCGTGATGCCGGGTTCGGCGTGCCCACCGGACCGGAAATCGAGGACGACTACCACAACTGCACGGCGCTCAACATCCCGGAGAATCACCCGGCCCGGGCGATGCACGACACGTTCTATTTTCCCGGCGGCAAACTGCTCCGTACGCATACCTCGCCCGTGCAGATCCGCTCGATGGTCGAGGAGGGCGTGCCTATCCGCATCATTGCGCCCGGTCGCGTCTATCGCTGCGATTCGGACCAGACACATACGCCGATGTTTCACCAGGTCGAAGGCCTCGTCATCGACCGGGGCGTCAGCTTTGCGAATCTGAAAGCCGTGCTGCACCAGTTCGTCGAGAACTACTTCGAACGTCGTGCCAACCTGCGCTTTCGCGCTTCGTACTTTCCGTTCACGGAACCGTCTGCCGAAGTCGACGTGGAATGGGAAACCGGCAAGTGGCTGGAAATCCTCGGCTGCGGCATGGTGCATCCGAAAGTGCTGGAAAACGTCGGCGTCGATCCCGAGGAATTCACCGGCTACGCGTTCGGTATGGGCATCGAAAGACTGGCCATGCTGCGTTACGGCGTTCGCGACCTGCGCACGTTTTTCGAGAACGACCTGCGCTTCCTGCGCCAGTTCAACTGAGCCGGCGGCAGGAACGTGAAGTTTTCGGAGCAATGGCTGCGCGAGTGGGTGAATCCGACCCTCGATGCGGCTGCGCTGGCGCATCGCCTGACCATGGCCGGTCACGAGGTGGATGCCTTAGAGGCGCTCGGCGCCGGACTCGACGGCGTCGTCGTCGGTGAGGTCGTCGAGGTCGGGCGCCATCCCGACGCCGACCGGCTGAGCGTATGCCGAGTCGCGACCGGCAACGGTGAGCCCGTCGAGGTCGTTTGCGGCGCGCCGAACGTGCGGGCCGGCATGAAAAGCCCGTTCGCACCCTCAGGAACGAAGCTGCCGAACGGAATGAAGCTGCGCCGCAGCAAGATTCGCGGTGTCGTCTCCAACGGCATGCTGTGTTCCGCTGTCGAACTGGCGCTCGGCGACGACGAGGACGGCATCGTGGAGCTGCCCGACGACGCGCCTACCGGTTCACCGCTGGCGGATGTACTGGGCCTGCCCGATCACGCCTTTGACCTCGACCTGACGCCGAACCGAGGCGACTGTTTCAGCGTCCAGGGAATCGCCCGCGACGTATCCGCCCTCACGGGAACGACGTTGACGGCACCGGAAATCCGGCCGGTCAAGGCCACGATCAAGGACAAGCATCCCGTCGACCTGGTGCTGCCGGATGGTTGCCCTCGTTTTGCAGCACGCGTGATTCGTAATACCGATCCGCGGGCCCGCTCGCCGTTGTGGATGACGGAGCGGCTGCGCCGCAGTGGCCTTCGTTCCATCAGTCCGGTCGTCGACGTCACGAACTATGTCATGCTCGAGCTGGGGCAGCCGCTGCACGCGTACGATCTCGCAAGGCTCAACGGGCCGATCCGGCCGCGCCTGGCGACGGAGGGCGAGGAGCTCACGCTCCTCGACGAGCAGCATGTGAAGGTCCTGCCGAACACCCTCGTCATCACGGACGATTCCGGGGTCATCGGCCTGGCCGGCATGAAGGGCGGCCTGTCGACGGCCGTCACCGGAAGCACCACGGACGTATTCCTCGAAGCCGCCTATTGGCCGCCGGCGTTCATGGTCGGCAGGGCGCGCCAGTACGGACTGCATACCGACGCTTCGCTGCGATTCGAGCGCGGCGTCGATCCCGAATTGCCGCCCGATGCGATCGAACGCGCAACAGCGTTGCTGCTCGACATCGCGGGCGGCGAAGCCGGCCCGATGGTCGACCACGTCGTTCGCAAACATCTGCCCAAACGCGATTCGCAGTCACTGCGCAGGAAAAGATTGTCGCAAGTGCTGGGCACCGAAATCGAAACGGACCAGGTAACGGGCATTCTCGACAAACTCAGTTTGTCGCCCAAAGCAGACAGGAACGGATGGTCCGTGCAGGTGCCGAGTTTCCGCTTCGACATCGAAGTCGAAGACGATCTCGTCGAGGAGGTGGCGAGAGTTTACGGCTATGACGAGATTCCGGAAAAAACTGCGGTCGCCGAAACGCCCCTCGCGATTGCACCGGAGTCGTCACCGGACCTCGATCGCATTGCAACATCGCTCGTCGCACGCGATTACCAGGAGGTCATCACCTACAGTTTTATCGATGAAAAACTCGACGCACTCATTTCGGGAAACCTGCCGTCTTTGAAACTCGAAAACCCGATCTCGTCGGAGATGTCGGTCATGCGAAACTCGATATGGCCGGGACTTATGCAGGCGGCGAGCGGCAACCTGTCGCGCCAGCAGGATCGCGTGCGCTTTTTCGAGATCGGCAACACCTATCACGGGACGGTCGATGCGCCGCGTGAAGTCCTGCGGCTTGCCGCTGTCGCGCTCGGATCCGCACTTGAGGAACAGTGGGGATACAAGTCGCAAAATGTTGATTTCTTTGACATCAAAGCAGACCTTCAGGCGCTCTTCCTGGGCACCGGCTGCGCCGACGAATTCGCATTTTCGGCGGCCGAACACGCGGCATTGCAGCCCGGACAGGCGGCGAAAATAAAACGCGACGGCGAACCAGTCGGCGTGCTGGGAAAAATCCATCCGCAGGTCGCGAAGCAGTTCGAAATCGAACAAAGCGTTTACGCATTCGAACTCGATGTCGCGAAAACTTTTGCAGCGCGTGTTCCGGTTGCCGAAACGATTTCGAAGTTCCCTGCAATCCGTCGCGACATCGCAATCGTCGTCCGCGACGACGTCTCTGCGGCACAACTTGTCGACGCGGTTAGGTCGGCCGTTCCCGAACTCGTCCGGACTGTCAGAATCTTTGACGTTTACAAAGGCCCGGGAATAGAAGCAGGGCTAAAAAGCATTGCTTTAGGCTTGATTTTGCAGGAAACATCCCGCACCCTTACCGACGACGACGCAGACACCGCCATGGCCGCGGTGCTCGGCAAATTGCAGCAGGAATTCGCCGCAGTACTCAGGGACTAAAATCTATGGCACTGACCAAAGCAGATATGGCGGAATCCCTGTTCAACGAACTGGGGTTAAACAAACGGGAAGCACGCGAGCTTGTCGATTTGTACTTTGAGGAATTGCGTGCGTCACTCGCATGTGGGGAGCAGGTCAAACTTTCCGGTTTCGGAAATTTTGATCTTCGGGACAAGAATGAGCGCCCTGGGCGGAATCCGAAAACCGGGGAGGAGATTCCGATCACCGCACGCCGTGTGGTGACCTTTCGGCCGGGACAAAAACTAAAAGCCCGAGTAGAGGCCTATGCTGGAACCGGGGAATAACGACGAACTACCACCAATTCCAGGCAAGCGGTATTTCACGATCGGTGAAGTGAGCGAACTGTGTGCGGTCAAACCGCACGTTCTTCGTTATTGGGAGCAGGAATTCCCACAGCTGAAACCGGTAAAGCGGCGCGGCAACCGCCGCTACTACCAGCGCCAGGACGTACTGATCATCCGGCAGATCCGGAGCCTGCTCTATGACGACGGGTTCACAATCGGCGGCGCCCGCCAGCGCCTGACGGGCGACCAGGCCAAGTCCGACGTCAGCCAGAGCCAGCAAATCGTCAAGCAACTGCGCATCGAGCTCGAACAGATCCTGAAAATACTGCGCCGCTGATAACGG
>CALKYK010000422.1 GCA_938003715.1 uncultured Gammaproteobacteria bacterium | reverse complement strand
TGGAACGGTCGCCCGCCGGGGCCGGCTCCTACGATCCGAGAGCGGGATTGCGCTAGCGCACGATGTCGGCTTCAGGCGCCGATGATCTGCCGTGCCCAGGTGACGACCTGGCGTACTCGGGGTGCGCTCAGGTCGTAGGCCTCGTCGAAGCTCACCCACCGGTATTCGTGGTGCTCGGGGCGCCCGAGCTCGGGGACGATGCCCATCTCGACCGTCTCGGATTCGGTGCGCGCGAGGTAGTAGCGCGCCGTCTTGCCGCGGTTATACGGGCCGGTTTCGAAGTAGCGCTCGCCCCAGTCGAAGGCGAGCGAGGTGATGCCGGTTTCCTCGCCGGTTTCGCGGATGGCGGCTTCCTGCGGCGATTCGCCCTCCTCGCACAGGCCTTTAGGGAAGTCCCAGTTGCGGTAGGCGCGAAGCAGCAGCGTGCGCCAGTCGTCGTCCGTCTTGCGCACGAGGACGACGCCGCAGGAAAGGTTGACCGTGCCGGCTGGAATCTAGGCGGCCCTCAGCACGTCGACCGGCGGTGCGTTGATGGCACCGCGGGCGGCGACGAAGCCCGACACGCAGACCAGCACGACGCCGCCGGTCAGGCCGGCGATCCACAACCAGGGGTTGAACGTGTAATCGAGTTCGAACAGTTCTATCGAGACGATCGCGGCAAGTATCGACGCGCCGGCCGATGCGAGCAGGCCCGCGGCGAATCCCAGAGCTGCAAACTCGGTGAGGACACCGGACAGCACGGTGCGCCGGCGCACGCCGAGTGCGCGCAGCATCGCGCTTTCGAAACGGCGCTCGTCGATGGTCGACTGCACGGCGGCGAAGAGCACGGCGATGCCGGCGGCGAGTGTAAACACGAACACCGACTGCACCGCGAGGCTTGCCTTGTCGATGATGCCTTTGACCTGGGTGAGGATCGCGTCGATATCGATGACGGACACGGTCGGGTGCTTGCGCACCATTTCGACCAGCACGTCCTGTCGCTCGTCCGCAATCTTCAGTGCGGCGACGAACGTCGCCGGATACTCCTCGATCGCGCCGGGAGAGAACACCATGAAGAAGTTGGGTCGGAAAGAATCCCAGTTGACCTCGCGCAGGCTCGTAACCGTCGCCTCGATTTCCTGGCCCGCGACGATGTAGTTCAGCGTGTCGCCGATCGTTACGCCGAGCTCGAACGCAGCCTCTTCTTCCAGCGACACCAGCGGCGGGCCGTCGTAGTCGATCGGCCACCATTCGCCCTCGACGATTTCGTTCGTGGGGCTGACGGTTTCGGCCCAGGTCAGGTTCTGTTCGCGATTGGCCATCCACTGGCCGTCTTCAACCGGGTACTCGCGCTCGGTGACGTCTTCGCCGTTAATCGTGCGCAGCCTCGCGCGGACCATCGGCACGAATTCCGGCGCCGCGATGCCGGCGCTTTGAAAGATCTCTGCAATAGAGCCGCGCTCCTGCGGCTGGATATTGATCAGGAAGCTGTTCGGCGCATCCTGGTCCAGCGTCTGCTGCCAACCTTCGAGCAGATCGGTGCGGACGAACGTCAGCAGCAGCAACACCGTCAGGCCGAGCCCGAAGGCGACGACCTGGACCGCGCTGTCGCGGCCGCGGCGCGACACGTTGGCCAGGCCGTAGCGCCATGCGATGCCGACGCCGCCGCGCGAGCGGCCGATGACCGACACCAGCCCGCGCCCGGCTCCGTACAGCGCCCCGGAGACGATCAGCATGCCGCCGAGCACGATCAGCAGCATCAGCGCATCGCCGATGGCCTGGTACAGCATCACGGCAACGGCGATCAGCGACGTGCCGGCGACGAACAGGCGCGACGGCGGCGGCGGCATCTCGTCGTGGCGCAGCACTCGCAGCGGGGGCGTGTTGCGCAGCTGCAGCAGCGACGGTAGTGCGAAGCCGACCAGCAGGATCAGCGCGCTGCCGCAGGCGAGCAGCACCGGCGTGAAACTGACCGGCGGCAGGTCTCCCTGCAGCAGGTCGGCCAGCATGTTGGTCACGAAGTGCTCGACGACGAAGCCGACAGCGCTGCCGATCGCGACGCCCATCAGGCCGAGCAGCACGAGCTGCACGGACGCCGCCGACATGACGAACTGCTGGCTGGCGCCGAGGCTTTTCATCAATGCGACGGTATCCATGCGCCGGTGCGCAAAGCGGCGTGCCGACATCGCGATCGCGACGGCGCTCAGGAGCAGGCTGATCACCGCGGTCAGCGACAGGAAGCGCTGCGCACGGTCGGCTGCGTTGTTCGCGCGATCACTGCCTTCCTCGCGACTTCGCGAACGGACCGAATCGGGCAGCTCGTCCTCGATCGCTTCGTAGAACTCGTCGACCGCTTCTTCCTCGCCCGCGACGAGTAGCGCGTAGCGCACCCGGCTGCCTTCGTTGATCAGGCCGGTGCCCGGCAGGTCGTCCACGCCAATGACAAGCGACGGCGCCAGCGACGCAAACCCGATCGACTGGTCGGGGCGATAGGTGAGTACCGCATCGATGCGCAGGTCGGTCTCGCCTACCGAAATGCGATCGCCGACGTCGACGTCGAGGCGCGCGAGCAACGCACCATCGGCCCACACGCTGCCCGGCGGCGGCAGCCCTTCGGCTACGCGCTGTTCGCCAAACAGTTCGTCGGCAATGCGCACGTCTCCGCGCAGCGGGTAGCCCTGGCTGACACCCTTGATCGTCGCAAGCGCACTCAGCTCGCCGGCAAATACGACCGAAGGAAACGTCTGCGTCTCTGCCGATTGCAGCCCGTACTCGGCGGCCATCTCGTGCCACTCGCGCGGAATCCTGTCTGGCGTGCGCAGCCTGAGGTCCGCGGCGAGCACCTCGTTCGCCTGGCGCTCGACGGCGCGCCCGATGCGATCGGTGAGGAAGCCGACCGCGGTCAGCGCCGCCACCGCGAGCGCGACTGCCGCGAGCAGCACGATCACCTCGCCGGAGCGGAGCTCGCGGCCGAAGCTGCGCAGCGCGTAGGCGACCGGTTTCACGCGGCGGCCCTCTCGTCCGTGACGAGTTTGCCGGCGTCCAGCCCGAGTACGCGGTCGCAGCGGTTCGCGAGCGACTGGTCGTGGGTCACCAGGATCAGGGTCGTCGAGGAATTGCGATTCAGGCGGAACATCAGGTCGATGACGTGTTCTCCGGTACGGGCGTCGAGGTTGCCGGTCGGCTCGTCGGCGAACAGCACGGCAGGCTCGGTGGCGAAGGCGCGCGCGATCGCAACGCGCTGTTTCTCACCGCCGGAAAGCTGCGACGGGTAGTGTCGGGCGCGATCCTTCAGGCCCACCTCTTCCAGCACCTGCATCGCGACGTGACGCGGGTCGCCGCTTCCCGAGAGCTCGAGCGGTAACATTACGTTCTCGAGTGCGTTCAGCGACGGTACGAGGTGGAAGGACTGGAACACGAATCCCACGTTGGCGGCGCGCACGGCGGCGCGGCCATCCTCGTCGAGCGCGGTGAGTTCGACGCCGTCCAGGCAGATCTTGCCGGTCGTCGGCGTGTCGAGCCCGGCGAGCAGCGCGAGCAGCGTCGACTTGCCGGCGCCGGATGCGCCGACCACCGCCACCGAGTCACCCTTGTCGATGGCGAAACTGACATCTTTCAGGATGGTCAGAGTACCTTCCGGGCTGCTAACCTGTTTCGACAGGTCCGAAGCGGTCAGAACCGCATTATTTTTGCCTGATTGATCCGACATGCGAATTTGTTTGACCCTGATACTGCTATTAGTTGCTTTTTCCGCGCACGCCACGCCCGCACCCACGGTGCTGGTCTTCGGTGACAGCCTGAGTGCCGGCTACGGACTGGACGTCGACGAGTCGTGGACAGCGCTGCTCCAGAGCCGGCTGGAATCCCAAGGGTACGAACATCGGGTCATTAACGCCAGCATCAGCGGCGAGACGACCGAGGGCGGCAAGACCCGCATCGGCACCGCACTGCAAAACTTCGACCCGGAACTCGTCATCCTCGAGCTGGGCGGCAATGACGGCCTGCGCGGATTCCCGCCGGCAGTGATGAAGGAAAACCTGCGGGCAATCGTCGAGACGGCCAAGGCCAGTGGCTCGGACGTCGTGCTGCTGGGCATTCGCATCCCCACCAACTACGGACCGCGTTACACGCAGGCTTTCGAGGGCGTCTACCGTGAAGTCGCCACGGAACTCGACATCCCGTGGATCGAGTTCTTCATGGAAGGTGTGGCGCTGAACGAGGAGCTGATGCAGGACGACGGCATTCATCCGAACGCCGCGGCACAGCCGATTCTCCTGGACAACGCGTGGCCGATCATTCGCGAAGCGCTGACCGCCAGGGCAACCGGTCACGACTGAAGAACGCGACCATCACGAAGCGTGGATAAAGCCTGGCTGAAATCCTATCCGGAAGGCGTTCCGGAAGAAGTGCCTGCGCCCGAATTCAAGTCGCTCCGGGAAATGATCGAGTACGCGTTCGATCGGTTTCCGGAGCGCCGTGCCTACACGAACATGGGCACGACACTCAGCTACGCGGACCTCGACGAACTGTCGCAACGCTTTGCCGCGTACCTGAACCGCGACCTCGGCATGACGCGCGGGGAGCGCGTCGCAATCATGCTGCCGAACGTGCTGCAGTACCCGGTCGTACTCTGCGGCATCTTTCGCGCCGGGCTCGTCGCCGTCAATGTGAATCCGCTGTACACCGCGCGCGAACTGCGTCACCAGCTCGCCGATTCGGGTGCGCGCTGCATCGTGATTCTCGACCACTTCGCGCATACGTTGCAGCAGGTGATCGCCGACACGCGAATTCGGCACGTCGTGACCACCGGCGTCGGCGACCTGCTCGACTTTCCTCGCGGCGCTCTGACGAACTTCGTCATGCGCTATGTGAAGCGCAGCGTACCGTCATATTCGCTGCCGGGCGCAACCCGACTGAAAAAGGCGCTCGCGAGCGACCCTGAATTCGAGCCGCCGGAGATCGGCTTTGCCGATCTTGCTTTCCTGCAGTACACCGGGGGCACCACCGGCCTGTCGAAAGGGGCGATGCTGAGCCATCGCAACATGGTGTACAACGTGCACCAGAGCTACACCTGGAAAGGCAATGCTTTCGACGACATCGATCGCATCGTCGCGATCACCGCACTGCCGCTCTATCACATCTTTTCGCTGCAGGCGAACTGCCTGTTCGTGATGTGGCAGGGCGGCGAAAACGTCCTGATTACGAACCCGCGCGATACGACAGCGTTCGTTGCCGAACTTAAGCAGCACCGATTCAACTACCTTACCGGTGTCAACACGATGTTCGCTTCGCTCCTGCATACCTCTGCGTTTCGCGATCTGGATTTCAGCCCACTCAGGCTCACGATAGGCGGCGGCATGGCGGTGCAGCAGGCGGTGGCGCGGCAGTGGCGGGAAGTGACCGGCAACGCGATCGTGCAGGCCTACGGCCTGACCGAAACCTCGCCCGCCGCGATCGCGAACCCCGTCGACGAGCGCGACTTCACCGGCTCCATCGGTCTGCCGATTTCGTCGACCGAAGTACGCATCTGCGACGACGATGGCAACGACGTCGCCCCCGGTGACATCGGTGAAATCTGCATACGCGGCCCGCAGGTGATGGAAGGCTACTGGCAGCAGCCCGAGGAAACCGCGAAAGTCATGTTACCCGGCGGCTGGTTCCGAACCGGCGACGTCGGTCGCATGGATGCCGACGGCTATGTCTACATCGAGGACCGCAAGAAGGACATGATCCTGGTGTCGGGTTTCAACGTTTACCCGAACGAGATCGAAAGCGTCGCCGTCGAGATGGACGGTATTCTCGAAGCCGCTGCGATCGGCATGCCCGACGAGAAATCCGGCGAAGTCGTCAAGCTTTATGCCGTGCGGACCGACGCCTCACTGACCGAGGACGACGTCATTGCACACTGCCGGCAGCACCTGACAGGCTACAAGGTGCCGAAAGTCGTGGAATTCCGCGACGAGCTGCCCAAGACCAACGTCGGCAAGATCCTGCGCCGCGCGCTGCGCGACGATTCGGGTCCTGCTGCTAACTGATCGCAGGAACCCGCCCCGGCGGGCGATTTGCCCACTCCGTCATTGCGAGGTCTGAAGGACCGCGGCGATCCACGGTATCCCGGTCAAATGTGTGGATTGTTTCGCTTCACCTGCGATGACGTTCATGTAGTTTGTTCGTCCAGGTTATCCGTCAGGAAGTCTCGAATCCGATGTCGCCCAGATTGCAGTCTCATCCGTCGGTACCCGCCGAACTGACGCCACTAATGCCTCAGGGCATATCAGACAGGCCTGCATGCTGATTCAATCGAGCCGGTTCTTTTGCCTGCTGGTTGCGCTGATTGCCGCCGGTTGTGCTGTTTCGCCTGAGCCTGCGGAACCTGTGCTGCCACTGAGCGCGGCGGAGCAGGAACCGGTAGTCGCCGAAATCGAGAGGATGGTGAAAACCAGCGTGGGCGACGTAGTCGATTTCGTCGTGCAGGAAGCGACACCGGAGCGAATCGAGCGCCTGTATCACACTCCGGAGTTTCTCAAACAGCCAAAGCCAATCCGCGAGAACGGCCTGATCTTTGCGGGCAGGGGAAATCTGCTGAGTTTCGACAAACCTTCAGACGTCCTGGCCAAAATGTCTTCGTGGTTTCCTGACGAGTTCGCGGAAGCACGATCCAGGGAATCCAGTCGTCTCTGGGAAGGCGATGTGCACCTGTTTGGCCCGTTCGAGAACTGGGAGCTCGAGCCAGCCGCGTTTCTCGCACTGTGGAACTGCATGCCACCAAGCGCATGGCTCAGGCCGGAGCGCAATCCTTTCGAACGGCGCATTTCCTATGACCTGTCCATGTTGCCGATCGCGGCAATGCAGTCGGCCGAAAACGAATTCGATTTTGGGTTCTGCGTGCGTCACCGCAACGGCGCGTACTTCTGGGGAGAAACCATGGATGAGGTCCGGGCAAGCCAGGCAGGCATTCTGGAGATGGCCCAGCGCATCGCGCCGGTGCTGACCGGCAAGTTCGCGCGATTTCTCGAGAAAAGCCGCTGCGAAGGTCGCGGGCCCGACGACTGCGTGCTGGTACTCAGGCTGTGGACGAGCCTGACGCCGGACGATACCGAGCTTGCCGCCATGCTGCAGTCGCTCGAGGCAGAAGTCGATCCGGACGGACCGCTGCCCGAGCTACAGGACCCCGATGCTGACCCATGGCGATCACCAAGAGAAATAGGCGAAGATCGATACGACGAAGGCTTGCGCAAGCTGGCGTTCCTGCGCTCGAAGCTCTCGTCCATACTTCATGCGCCGCAAGCCTGGCCGTCAGACTCACTTGCAGAAACACTCAGGCAAATGACGCGCCTGCGGCAGGCATTCGCCACCCGGTATGTCCAACGCTGGAGCCGTTACCAGATCGACAGGGCTAACGACCCGACCAATCCGTGGCGGGTTTTGAATTCCGTGCCCGAAATGATCCCGTCGGTGCGGAGCGCAATCCTGGCCGAACTGGAGCAGATCGACCCTGCTGAAGACTGCGCGGTATATCGACAATGGTTCGACCATGCCGGGCCGGCCCTGGAAACCACCTACGCGCTGCAGCGGCTGGAGGCGCAGCAAGATTCACGATGTGGTTATCTGCACCTGACCTGGATGAGGGCCGGCGAAACAGCGGAGGCGAGAGACCTGCGCGAGCGCTATGTCGCGCTGGCAAAAACCCGTGGCCTGCTGCGCGACAGTATGCTCAATTCATTCACGGACCAGGCCGAAAGATGCTTTACGGTCGAGTCGCAGGATACGCCGCCCTGGATGCGCGAACTGTGCGACACCTGGATATCCGAACGGCAAACGGTGGAATTCACGCTTGAACACAGCAATTTGACCCTGGACTCGTCAAATCAATTTCACGCGGCGGAGCATTACCCACCGGAGGGGTTGGCTACGGAGGAAGTGACCGCAGCCCAGGATCGATGGCTTGCCAGCCTCCTGGCCGACACGGACGTCGCTGCTGCAGAGCTTGACGCCTACGCCGCGGATTTGCGCAGGCGCCAGGTGCGAGTTGCGAGAGCAAAGGTCTGGCGCCACCCGGGTCGCGTGAACTGGCTGATGGAGTTGCGTCTCGACGTCAGCGAATACGAACCTGGCGTCCTTGTGGCTGCTCCCGGCAGCCTGACGGCCATCGACATACCCGATCGATTCACGGGCCACTACGGTGAATACGACATCCTGCGCGTTTCCGATCTCGACGAAGACGGCAATCTCGAGCTGTGGATGGGAGATCTCTACGAGTTTTCTGCATGCCAGGGCGACGCGTCCGACCTCGAGAGAGATGTTTACTGCAACGCGCGGTCTGCAGACATGGGCGAGATCCAGGGTGACGTCCTGTCCTTTTTCCTGAAGTCGCCTGCCTCACCGGCTGCGCGCGCATCGAAAGTCGCCAGCCTCACGACGTCGCCGGTGATCGGGGTGGAGCGGGAAAATCAGTCCTGCAACGAGATACTCCTCGGCTCTGTGCTGACCGGTCGGCTGCCGGATCTCGACTTCGGCAACGACGGCAACGTGATGGGCCTGGTGTGCAAACCCCATCCGCTGAACCCGGACCAAACGCTCGTCGCGATGTTCCATTACCTGGACGGCTCCGACGATGAAAAGGGGTTCGTGTTCGCCGTCGTCGACGTCGGGGACAGGCGGGTCATCCGAACATACCGTGACGTCATTCAGCAGGATGCCTCGATTCGAATTGACGCCAACAGCCTGAAGATGGATACCGCGGACTACGATCTCGCGCCGGGCGTGCGAACGCTGGGCGTACGCAGGAACATCGGTTACAGCACGCGCTGCGCCGAAGGCGGTGAAAGCGATTACCTGAGGCTATTCGTCGAAAACGGCGAAGAGCTGGAACTCGTGCTCAAAGACCTTCCCATGAGCCTGTACAGAATTACCGACGGGATAGCCAGCATCTGCAGCGCCAATCCAGCGTATACCATCGACAATGTGACCCTGAGCATTTCCGTGCTCTCGTCGACGACAAACGGCTGGCACGATCTCGAGGTGACGGCGCACCACACGGTGGCGACGTTCGAGCCCCACGAGATGACGCCCGCAGAAACGCGGGAAGAGACGCAGGTACTGGGTATCCTGCGCGCCAGCGGGCGCGCTTACTCGACAGATCTGATCAGGCTGCAGGTCTGGCCCTAGGCCTGTTGGGACTGCGAAACGACGTCGTTGCAGTCAGGAGTCGTGGTACTGAGGGCTCAATGCGTGCACGGCATCAACCATGACCGCGACGTGGTCGGGGTCGATGTCGGGCGTGATGCCGTGACCGAGGTTGAAGACGTGGCCCGGGCCGCGACCGTAGCTCTCGAGTACCGCGGCGACGCCGGCTTCTATCGCCTCCGGTGACTCGCGCAGGGTCGCGGGGTCGAGGTTGCCCTGCAGCGCGACGCGATCGCCGGTGAGTTCACGGGCTTCGGCAAGACCGGTGGTCCAGTCGACGCCGAGCGCATCGCAGCCGGTGTCCGCCATCAACTCGAGAAGCGGGCCCGCGCCTTTCGTGAACAGGATGACGGGAATGCGTGCGCCGTCGCGTTCGCGGACCAGGCCGTCGAGGATCCGCTGCATCGGGTCCAGTGAGAAACGCCGGTAATCGTCTTCCTCCAGCACGCCGCCCCAGGTATCGAAGATCATCAGCACCTGGGCGCCGGCTTCTGTCTGTGCGTTCAGGTAATCGGTGGTCGTTCGCGCAACCGTGTCGAGCATGGCGTCGAGCGCGCGCGGGTTGTCGGCGGCGAGCCCGCGGATGCGCGGAAATTCGCGGCTCGAGCCGCCCTCGACCATGTACGTGCCGACGGTCCACGGGCTGCCGGCGAAGCCGATCAGCGGCACGTCGCCGTCGAGTGCCTCCCGAATACGGGATACCGCGGCAAAGACGTAGCCGAGTTCGTCGGCGACGTCGGGGCGCGGCAAGCGCCTGATGTCACGCTCGGTTCGCACCGGGCGACGGAATTTCGGACCCTCGCCGGTTTCGAAATAGAGCCCCAGGCCCATCGCATCCGGTACGGTCAGGATGTCCGAAAAGAGAATTGCGGCGTCGAGCTTGAAGCGCCGCAGCGGCTGCAGCGTGACCTCGCAGGCCAGCTCGGGATTGCTGCACAGGCTCATGAAGTCTCCGGCCTGCTCGCGCGTCGCGCGGTACTCCGGCAGGTAGCGGCCGGCCTGGCGCATGATCCACAGCGGCGTACGCGGTACCGGCTGCCTCAGCAACGCGCGAATCAGCAGGTCGTTCTTGAGCGCCGTTGCCATGGAACCGGTCAGGCGGCAAATACGGCCGCGATCTCGGCCTGCAGTGCTTCCGCGGCCTCTCGCGGCGAGGCGGCGTCGCGAATGGGTCGGCCGACGACGATGTAGTCCGCGCCGCTGCGAAACGCCTTGTCCGCCGTAACGACCCGCTTCTGGTCGCCCGACGGCTTGTTGTCCACCGGCCGGATACCGGGGGTGACCACCAGCAGCCGGTCGTCGACGTGCTTGCGGAGTCTTTCCACCTCGAGCCCGGACGAGATCACACCGTCGCACCCGGCTTCGAATGCGCGCCGCGCCCGCGACAGTACGAGTTCGCCGACGTCGCAGTCGAAACCCAGGTCGTCGAGGTCGCCGCGATCGAGACTCGTCAGCACCGTGACGGCGAGTACTTTCAGCGAATCGCCCTTCTCCGTCGCGGCCGCCTCCATGATCGACTGGTTACCGTGCACGGTCACGAAGCTGACGCCCCTGTTTCTGAGTTGCCGCACGGCCGAGCCGACGGTTGCCGGAATGTCGAAAAACTTGAGGTCGGCGAATACTTTCCTGTCGCGTTGGAGCAGCCAGTCGATGAGCTCGAAGTACTCGCCGCTCATCATCAGCTCGAGACCGAGTTTGTAAAAAGTGACGGCGTCTCCGAGTTCATCGGCCAGCTTGCGCGCCATGTCGCAGTCCGGCACGTCCATCGCGAAGATCAGCCGGTCACGGACGGGAATGTTCTTCGGGCTCAAGTCGTCTGTTTCCGATTTGCGGGGGCGGCGCATTGTAGCAGCGAATCAGCCGGTCAGCCTTTCATGCTCCGCGATCGCGAAGCGATCGGTCATGCCGGCAATGTAATCGGCGACGGCGCGGGCGCGCTGTGCGTCGTCACCGGGTTCCGCCAGTGCGGCGGCCTCGAATTCCGCCGCCATCTGCGCAGGCTCGTTCATGTAGCGCTCGAACAGCACTTCCAGCATTGCCTTGGTCTGATCGTTCATTTTCCGAACCTGCGGGTGCCGGTACAGGTTCGCGCCGAGAAATTTCTTCAGCGATGCGTGTTCCTCGAATACATCTTCGCTGAACGCGACCAGCGGCCTGTCGTTCGCGCGCACATCCTCGATCGAAGCCGGATCGAGCGCTGCGATACGCGCGGCGGTCGCGTCGACCAGGTCTGTGACGACCCGATCGATCATGCGCCGGATGATCGCCTAGATGAGCCGCCGGCTCTCCAGCCCGGGATTGGTATCCGGCACGCCGACGTTCTGGGCGCCGAACAGCGGCTGCTCGCGGAGCTGGTGCAGCGTCAACAGTCCGGCCCGGTAGCCGTCGTCGACATCGTGGTTGTTGTAGGCGATCGCGTCGGCGATGTTCGCAAGCTGCGCTTCGAGGCCGGGCTGCTTCCGCTCGAGAAATCTTCGGCCTACGTCGCCCAGTTCTCGGGCGTTTCGTGCGGAGCAGTGCTTCAGGATGCCTTCGCGGGTTTCGAAAGTGAGATTCAGCCCGGGAAAATCGGCGTACTTCGCCTCGAGCAGGTCGACGACGCGCAGCGACTGCAGGTTGTGCTCGAACCCGCCGTAGTCGCGCATACAGGCATTTAACGCATCCTGCCCTGCGTGGCCGAACGGGGTGTGGCCGAGATCGTGCGCAAGGCTGATGGCCTCGACGAGCGCTTCGTTGAGGTGCAGCGCACGCGCAACGGTGCGGGCGATCTGCGCGACTTCCAATGAATGCGTGAGCCGCGTGCGGTACAGGTCGCCCTCGTGATTGACGAATACCTGGGTCTTGTAGACGAGGCGACGAAATGCGGTCGAATGAATGATCCGGTCGCGGTCGCGCTGGTATTCACCCCGGTAGGGCGCGCGCGGTTCGTCGTGCTGCCGGCCGCGGCTGTCGGCCTCGCGCGCCGCGTACGGCGCCAGGTCGGCGTTGACGGCCGTCACGGGTCCGCTTCGGCAAGCACGGCGTCCAGCGCCGACTCGTCGTAGTCCGCCGTGACGAACGCTTCGCCGAGGCGCTTCAGCAGCACCAGGCGAATACGGTTCGCGACGACCTTCTTATCGAGGCGCATCGCCTCGCGCAGCGTCTTCGCGCCGACCGGCGGCGGCGCAACGGGCAGGCCGGCGGCGGCCACCAGTCGCGAAAGCCGATCGAGCTCTGCCTGCGCTATGCCGCTCGCCTTAGCCGCCATGAGCATGCCGGCAGCAACCGCCTCACCGTGCAGCCATTCACCGTAGCCGAGAGAATTCTCTATTGCGTGGCCGAATGTGTGCCCGAAGTTCAGAATCGCGCGTTTGCCGTCTTCTCTTTCGTCTTCGGCGACGACAGCGGCCTTGATCTCGCACGAGCGCCGGATCGCGTGCCGCAGCGCATCCGCATCGAGTGCACCGAGCGCATCGATATTGTCCTCGAGCCAGGAGAAGAAATCCGCGTCCGCTATCGCGCCGTACTTGATCACCTCGGCCAGGCCGGCCTTCAACTCTCGTGGCGGCAGCGTTTCGAGCGTCTGCGTGTCGATCAGCACGGCGCGGGGCTGGTAAAACGCGCCGATCAGATTCTTGCCGCGCGGGTGATTGACGCCGGTTTTGCCGCCGACCGAGGAATCGACCTGGGCCAGC
>CALKYK010000421.1 GCA_938003715.1 uncultured Gammaproteobacteria bacterium | reverse complement strand
GCGCCTGCGCAGCGATCTCTACCATCGCTTGAATGTGGTGCCGATCCGCGTGCCGGCGCTGCGCAAGCTCGCGCGTCGCCACCGCGACGTTCGTCTGAAAGCCGTCGTAGCGATCCTGAAGTCGACCTGGCACGAAGAGCGGCTGTTTGCACTGCTCGCGCTTGTCGAACGTTTCCGCCGCGGCGGCGACGCCGATCGACGCGCCGTGTACGATGCCTATGTTGCGCACCTTGACTACGTGAACAACTGGGACCTGGTCGACGCCTCGGCGCACCACATCTGCGGCGGCTGGCTGGCAAATCGCAGTCGCCGGCCGCTGTATCGGCTGGCGCGATCGCGCACCCTGTGGCGCCGGCGCGTGGCAATCGTGACGACGTACCACTTCATCCGCGACGGTGACTTCGATGATGCGCTCGCACTCTGCGAACTCCTGCTCGGCGACGGCGAAGACCTGATCCACAAGGCCTCCGGCTGGATGCTGCGCGAAATCGGCAACCGCAATCGTTCGCTGCTGGAAGGATTCCTGGATCGGCACTGTCGTGTCATGCCACGGACGATGCTGCGCTACGCGATAGAGAAGCTGCCGGCGAAGTCTCGTCGAGCGTATCTCGAGGGGCATCCCCGGTGAGCGGCCACGTGTTGATCACCGGCGGCAGTCGCGGTATCGGCGGCGCGACCGCGAAGCTCGCCGCGGCCAGCGGGCACCGAGTCTGCATCAACTACAGGCAGAACCGTGAAGCGGCGGCGCGCGTCGTGGACGAGATTCGCGCATCCGGAGGTGATGCGATGGCGGTCCGAGCCGACGTCGGCGACGCCAGCCAGGTTGTCGAGCTGTTCGACGAAGCCGCCAGGCGTTTCGGCCCCGTCACTGCACTCGTCAACAATGCCGCCGTGCTCGAACGGCAGGCGGCGTTCGTCGACATCGAGCCGAAACGCTTCGAAAGAATTCTCAGGACGAACCTGTTGGGCGTCTTCCTTTGCGCCCGGGAAGCGGTGCGGAGGATGAGTGTGTCACGCGGGGGCGACGGCGGCGCTATCGTGAACGTGTCTTCGGTTGCAGCGCGCACCGGATCGCCGAACGAGTACGTCGACTACGCGGCGTCCAAAGGTGCCGTCGAGACGCTGAGCCGCGGCCTGGCGCGCGAAGTCGCGGCCGAAGGCATCCGGGTCAACGTGGTTCGACCGGGCTTCATTCACACGTCGATGCACGCCGACGGCGGCGAACCGGATCGCGTCGAGCGCCTGGCCGGACAGGTGCCGCTGCAGCGCGGTGGCGAGCCGGTCGAGGTGGCAAAGGCAATCGTCTGGCTGCTGTCGGACGAGGCTGCGTACGTCGTCGGCGCGGAGATCGACGTCTCGGGGGGCGTATGAGAGACGACACCCGACTGCGGGCACTGCGCGCCGACATCACCACGCTCGAAGTCGATGCGATCGTCAACGCGGCAAACGAATCGCTGCTCGGCGGCGGCGGTGTCGACGGCGCCATTCACCGTGCAGCGGGTCCGGAGCTGCTCGAGGAATGCCGTGCCCTTGACGGCTGCAGGACCGGCGATGCGAAAGTCACGAAAGGCTACCGCCTTCCGGCACGATACGTGATTCACACCGTCGGCCCGGTATGGCAGGGCGGCGAACGCGGCGAACATGCGCTGCTCGTCTCCTGTTACGAATCGAGTTTGCGCCTGGCCGACGAACTCGGCATCGAATCATTCGCGTTTCCCGGCATCAGCACCGGCGTATACGGGTTCCCGCCGGAACAGGCCGCGCCGCTGGCCGTCGAGACCTGCAGTGCATTTCTCGCTCGTGCCGAAAGCGTCAGCCGGATACTTTTCTGCTGCTTTTCCGATGCCGACCTCGCTCTGTACCAACGCGTTCTGCAGGAGCACTCGGCGTGACGAAAAGCCACGGCTTCGCACCGATCGTCGGTGACCGGCTTTCCGTGCTCGTGCTGGGCACGCTGCCCAGCCGGCGTTCCCTCGCGACCGGACATTACTACGGCCATCCCCGCAACCAGTTCTGGCCGATCATGGGCGCGCTGTTCGACGCGGGGCCCGACAAGCCGTATGCCGACCGGATCAAGGCGCTGACCGAAGCCGGCATTGGTGTCTGGGACGTACTCGCTGCCGCGGAACGCCCGGGAAGCCTCGACGCGTCGATCGAGAACGCGACGGCGGTCGCCAACGATTTCGCCGGGTTCTTCGACGTGCACGGCGTGCCACCCCATGTCTTTTTCAACGGCAGGACGGCATCGGCGCTGTTTCGGCGGCATGTATCGGTAGCGCTCGATCGACTGCCCGAGGCACCGGAATCACACGTGCTGCCGTCGACCAGCCCGGCGCACGCCGCGATGACATTCGACGAGAAACTCGAACGCTGGGCGGCCGTCAAACGGCTGGCGCAGACGGACGATGTCAGGTAAATAAACGACGAATCAGGAACCGACCGACAAGAAAAGGAGAGGGGCATGATCGGATACGTCACGCTGGGCACCAACAACTACGGCGATGCAGCGAACTTCTACGACGACCTGCTCGGCTCGCTGGGAGCGAAACGCGTCATCGAAGCCGATAACTTCATTGCATGGTC
>CALKYK010000420.1 GCA_938003715.1 uncultured Gammaproteobacteria bacterium | reverse complement strand
GGCTGATCGCCTACAGCCTCGGCAACTTCGCGACCTACTACGGCATCAGCGTCGACGGCATCAAGGGCATCGCGCCGATACTCGAGGTGACGCTCGACGGCCACGGCCGCTTCATCGAGGGAAAGATCCATTCGACGATCCAGCTGCGCCCGGACGGGCCCTCGCTCGATCCCGGCCAGCGTGCGCTGAACCTGCTGCGCGACCTGAGCATCCAGGACTTCGGGCTGCCTGGCGTCGAGTTCAGAGACGACGGTACGCTCGTGCCGGCCGCGCGCGGCGTCCGGCTGCCGTTCTCGACGATCGACTAGAACTTAAGGAATCGGAGCGGAGACAACACGATGAGCTTGCCATTGATCGGGGCCGACCAGGACTTCGCACTGTGGGCAGTGCTGATCGGCCTCGCCGCGTTCGGCTTCTGGTGCGAGCGTTACCCCTGGGGCCGGAAATACTCCGGCGTGATGCTGCTGATCACCGCCGCCATCGTGCTCGCGAACCTGCGCATCATTCCGACAAAGGCGCCGGCCTATGACGTGGTCTGGGACTACCTGGTACCGATCGCGATCCCGTTGCTGCTGTTCGAGGCCGACCTGAAACGCATCGTGCGCGAATCGGGTCCGACGCTGATTGCCTTCATCATCGGCAGCGCGGCGGTGGTGGCCGGCAGCATCACAGGCGTTTTCCTGCTCGATCTTGGCGCAAACGAAGCAGAGCTCGCCGGCATATTCACCGGCACCTACATCGGCGGCGGGCTGAACTTTGCCGCCGTTGCCGAAGCAACCGGCATGCAGGGCTCCGGCGTGCTGGCCGCGGCCTACGCCGCCGACAACGTCATTACAAACCTGCACTTCCTGCTCATTATCTTCATCCCGGGCATCGCGTGGATGGCGAAGCGCTATCCCACGCATCACATGGAAAACGCGGATCGATTCGACGTGACCTCGGACAGCATCCCGCACCGGATAGCGAACCTCGACGTGGCCGGTTTGCTGACCAGCTTGGCGCTCGCTTTTCTGCTCGCGGCAAGCGGCAGCTGGCTGGCCGGCCTGTTCGGTCGGCCCGAGTTCTCGATCCTGGTGATCACGGCGCTGACGCTCGCCGTCGCGACCCTGCTGCCGGGCCAGGTGAAAAAACTTTCCGGTCACCGCGAAGCCGGAAACACGATGATGTTCGTGTTTCTCGCCAGCGTCGGTGCCAGCTGCGACATCTGGGAGCTGATCGAGCTCGCACCGGTGCTGTTCGTCTTCGCCTCGATCATCATCGCCGTGCACCTGGTCATTCTCTTCGCCGTCGGCTGGCTGCTGCGCCTCGATCTCGCCGAACTGGCGATGGCGTCCGCGGTCTGCATCGGCGGCCCGTCCAGCGCGCCGGCGCTGGCGTCGGCCAAAGGCTGGCGCGATCTGCTGATCCCGGGCGTGCTGGCCGGCTCGTTCGGCTACGCGATCGGCAGCTTCATAGGCTTTACGGTGACCCGGTTCCTGTCCTGATTGCGGCTACTCGAGGCCGGCCTGAGCGCGTGACCAGTCCTGCAGCAATTCGAGGTAGCCGGGCACGAATCCGGCGTTGAACAGACCGCTCCAGGTAAACATCGAGTGCCCGACGTCGTCGAACACGACGACATCGATCGGCTTGCCGTAGCTGTCGCGCAACCAGTCGAGAAAAACGACGCAGTCCTCTGTCGGAACATTTATGTCCGTTTCGCCATAGACGTACAGCATCGGCAGCTCGATCCGCTCGAGATAGGGTTGCGGATCGTAGGTCGCGTTGTTCGCAAACCATTCGAACGTGGCCGGGTCGTCGTCCAGTTCGCGCCGAAGCACCTCGTTGGCGCCGGGCACGTTTACGCGCAGCCGCCTCAGCTCCTCGTTGATCACGGTGCGGCGCATGGCGTCACGCGGCGACGGGTCGCGTCCCGCATCGATGTAGTACTGCCAGCTGACTTCGGTAATCTCGACCAGCGCGTCGACATCGCTCTCGGCTATACCGTCCGCCAGGAAGTCGTTGCGCACCTCCCAGAGCACGTTCTCGATCCAGGGCAGTGACGGCGCGACGCGGTTTACGATGAAGGCGACTGCATTCGTCCGGTATGCGATTTCCGGCGTGAACCAGCCGCTCTCGCTGTTGCCGAGCAGCCCGATCCGGTTCGCATCGATGTCCGGTCGCGATACGAGGTAGGTGACGGCAGCGATGGCGTCGTCGATGAAATCGGCGTACTGCGCAGCCTCGAAGTCGCCGCCGCTCCCGTCGACGCCGCGCTTGCCGTAGAGCAGGACCGCAAAACCTGCCCTGGCGAGTGCCCTGGCCTGGCTGCGAAAAAGCGGATCGCGAATCGTGTCGCGGCCGGATCCGTGCAGCACGATCATCGCCGGGTACGGGCCGTCGCCCTCCGGCTTGAGCAATGTGCCGACCAGAGTGACGTCGCCGCTATCGAAAGAAACGGATTCGTGTGATGACGGTATCGCGTAGTGGCGCGCGAAATTGTAGCCGAGCACGAACAAGCCTGCGGCCAGTACGATGCCGGTGGTCAACGCTGTTTTCCTGGCCCACGTCATGACTGAAACTCCCCGTTCCCCGCTCTGAAGATGCATGGTTTGCGACATTTGGATGCCGCAAACGACCGATTCGTTGTCGGCCCCGACCCGGCAATTGCTGTAGTATCCGTGCGCTAGCGCGCGTGAAAAAGAACAACTCGAAGGTGCCCCGATGCAAGATCTGGTCAATAACGTCAACGCGTGGGTCTGGAGCTACTGGCTGGTCGGTCTCTGTCTCGGCGCCGGCCTGATGTTCTCGCTTCTCACCCGCTTCCTGCAGGTGCGGCATTTTCGCCACATGATTCACCTGCTGCGCTCCGGCAAGGAATCCGATCGCGGCATCTCTTCGTTCCAGGCGCTGGCGGTATCGCTGTCCGGCCGGGTCGGCACCGGCAACATCGCCGGCGTGGCGGCGGCCATCGGTTTCGGCGGTCCCGGCGCGGTGTTCTGGATGTGGGTGGTCGCGTTCCTGGGCGCATCGACGGCATACGTCGAAGCGGCGCTGGGCCAGATCTACAAGGAAGAGGACGAGGGCCAGCTCCGCGGCGGCCCGGCTTTCTACATCGAAAAGGCGATGGGTCAGAAATGGTACGGCATGCTGTTCGCGATCACGACCATATTCGCCGTCGGCCTGCTGCTGCCGACCGTGCAGGCAAACGCGATCAGCACGTCGGTGGAAATCGCGTTCGGCACCGGCGGCAGCGTCGACACGTTCTTCGGCAGCATCAGCGTCACCAAGCTGTCCGCCGCACTGGTCGTCGTGGCGATACTCGGCTTCATCATCTTCGGCGGCGTCAAGCGCATTGCGCATTTCACCCAGGTCATCGTGCCGTTCATGGCATTGGGCTACATCATCGCCGCGGTCGGCATCTGCCTGTTCAATATCACCGAAGTTCCGCGCGTGTTCGGCATGATCGTAGGCGACGCGTTTACGCCGATGGCCGGCGTCGGCGCCGCGATCGGCTGGGGCGTCAAGCGCGGCGTATATTCGAACGAAGCCGGCCAGGGTACGGGTCCGCATGCCGCCGCCGCGGCCGAGGTGCAGCATCCTGCACAGCAGGGCCTCGTGCAGGCGTTTTCCGTCTATGTCGACACCTTGTTCGTCTGCTCGGCCACCGCCTTCATGATCCTTATCACCGGCGCCTACAACGTGCACGGCGGAGACGGCGGCTTCATCATCCAGAACCTGCCGGCGCTGACGGACGCGAACAGCCCCGCATTCACGCAGAACGCCGTCGAAAGCGCCTTGCCGGGCTTCGGCAAACCGTTCGTCGCCGTCGCTCTGTTCTTCTTCGCCTTTACGACCGTGCTCGCGTACTACTACATCGCGGAAACGAACATCGCCTACCTGCGACGCTTTTTCCGCTTCCCCGGTGAAATGGTGCTGCTGAAGCTGATCCTGATGGGGTCGGTATTCTACGGCGCGGTCCGCACCGCGGAGCTCGCCTGGGGACTGGGCGACATCGGCGTCGGACTGATGGCGTGGCTGAACATCATCGCCATCCTGGTCCTGTTCTTCATGGGCAAGCCGGCACTCGTCGCGCTGGACGATTACGAAAGGCAGAAGAATGCGGGCGTTACGGAATACCGTTTCGATCCCGACGCGCTCGGCATTCGCAATGCGGAGTTCTGGCGGAATAACGCAAACTGACCGACAACGACCCGGGGGAAATCATGTACAAGTTTGTGCTCGCGCTTGCGCTTTCATCCCTGTTGCTGATTTCGGCACCGGCCGCGGATGCCGACGAACACGGGCAGAAGGCGGTGCTGGTAACCGGTGCGAGCTCCGGCATCGGCCGGAACATCACCGAGACGCTCGCGAAGCAGGGCTATTTCGTCTATGCCGGCGCGCGCAAGCAGGAAGACCTGAACGCGCTCGACGCGATCGACAACGTCAAGTCGGTGCGTCTCGACGTCAACGAGCAGGAGGAAATCGACGCAGCGGTGGCAGCGATCCGGCGCGAGGGCCGCGGACTGCACGGTATCGTCAACAATGCGGGCGTCGTCGTGCTCGGACCGCTCATCGAAATCGATGAGGCCGACATGCAGTTCCAGATGAACGTGAACCTGTTCGGCCCGTATCGCATCACGCGCGCTTTCGCTCCAATGATCATCGAGAGCCAGGGTCGCATCGTCACGATCGGGTCGATTTCCGGCATCCTCTCGGGGCCGTTCGCCGGGCCGTACAGCATGAGCAAGCACGCTGTCGAGGCGTTCACCGACTCACTCGCGGTCGAGATGGAGCAGTTCGGCGTACACGTCAGCGTCGTCGAGCCCGGCAACTACCGGTCCGATATCCTCATGACCCTGCGAGAGCGCATGCAGCGCCGCGGCCAGACCGGCGAGGGCTCGCTGTACGAGGAGCGCTACAAGAACATTCTTTCGACGCCTGCCGATCGCGCCCAGTACAAGGAGCCGGACGAAGTCTCCGCCGCGGTCGCGCACGCGCTGTTTGCCGAGAATCCCAAGCGGCGCTACCTGGTCGTGCCGAACCAGCGCGAAGCCGAGATCACGATCACGAAGGCGATCGAGGAGCTGGTACAGCTGAACGAGGATCACGCCTACAGCTATTCGCGCGACCAGCTCGTCGAGATGCTCGACGCGGCGCTGGCGGAATAGCCGCGGTTCGACCCGAACGCCTCCCGGCGCAAGAGCCCGCTCTGGCGGGCGACCGTCATACGCTCGCAATGACGGTTGCGGGTAGGTTACGGGAAGCGGCGGGCGCCTACTCCTCGCTCGAGCCAACCGAGCGGAAGTCGACGCCGAGCGATCGCAGCTTCCTGTACAGGTGCGTGCGCTCCATGCCGACGCGCTGCGCCAGCTTGCCGACCTTGCCGTCGCACAGTGCCAGCTGCTGCTGCAGGTACGCACGCTCGAACTGCTCACGCGCCTCGCGGAGCGGTAACGACAAAAGGTCCTGCTTGACGAGCGGCTCGCCCGCGGTTGCGACGCTGCTGATTTCCGATTCGACCTCGTCCAGCGTGATTTCTTCGTCCGTGCCTGTCATCAACAGGCGCTTGACGAGATTCTTCAGCTCGCGCACGTTGTCCGGCCAGGGATAGTTGCGCAGCCGATTCTGCGCCGCCACGCTGAAGCGGCGAAACGTCAACGCCTCTGCGTCGACCAGCTTGTCGACGTAGTAATTCAGCAGTTCAGGAACATCTTCGGCATAGTCGCGCAGCGGCGGCACGCGAACCTGCAGCGTATTCAGGTTCGAGACGAGATCGCGGCGCAGCCCGCCCTGCTCCATCGCCTGCTCGTAGCTCGCGTCGACGGTCGCAAGAACGCGGGCGTTGAGCGCGATCGGCTCATGCCCGCCCATACGCACGAACTCGCCCTGCTCGAGCACCGCGACGATCAGCTTCTGCGCCTGTTCGCAAAGATCCGTGAGTTCGTCGATGAGCAGCGTGCCGTTCTTGGCACGCTCGAAATAGCCGCTGTGCACGTCACCGCCGTGCTCGCTGCCGAGCAGCTGCTCCTCGGCATTGGCATCGGTGATCGAGGCGGACAGCAAGGTAACGAGCGGACCGTCGGCGCGGCGGCTCAGGTTGTGCACGTAGCGTGCGAAGGCGCTGCGCCCGGTGCCGGGCTCGCCGCTGAACAGGATCGGCGAATCGTTGCCGGCAAACTGCTGCACTTTTTCGCGCAGGTCCTGCATCAGCGGGCTGCGGCCGACCGGCGCGAGCAGCGGCGGCAGCAGGCTGCGTCCGGCCGGCTTTTTCGACGCGTCGATCGCACGTTCAACGGTCCGCAGCAGCTTGGCGAGCGACAGCGGCTTCTCGACGAAGTCGAACGCGCCGAGGCGGGTAGCCTCGACCGCTGTGTCGACGGTGCCGTGGCCGGACATCATGACCACCGGGCAATCGAGCTTGCCGGGCTCCGACCATTCGCGAAGCAGGCTGATGCCGTCGGTGCCCGGCATCCAGATGTCGAGCAGTACGAGATCGAACTTGAGTTCGCCTCGCGCGGCGCGCGCCTGTTCCGCGTCGCTGGCCACTGTCACCTCGTAGCCCTCGTCCGACAGGATCTCATCGATCAGTGCACGGATGTCCGCCTCGTCGTCAACTACCAGCACGTGCGATGCGCTCATGCTCTCTCCCTCCGTTTCTCTGTTCTGCCCGGCAGCTTCGCCATCATCTGGCCGCGCGCCGTTTCATTGATCGGTAACTGGATGCGGATCACGGCGCCGCCGTCGTCCGCGTTCTCGGCCGTGATCGTGCCCGCGTGCTCCTCGACCAGTTTCTTCACGATCGCGAGCCCGAGCCCGGTACCTTTCGGTTTCGTCGTAACGTACGGATCGAAGACCTGCGCCAGGTTGCCGACGGCAAAACCCGGCCCGTTGTCGGCGACCACGATTTCGACGATGTCCACGCCGTGCAGCTCGGCCGCGGTGACGCGCACCTCGATACGGCCGTCCGGCGCGTGATCCAGTGCCTCGATCGAGTTGCGCAGCAGGTTATGCAGGATCTGCCGCATGCGACCGGCATCGGCCTCGATGTCCGGCAGGTCGGCGTCAGTCTGCAGCACCATCGCGATGTTGCTCTCCTGCGCCCGATAGAGATCGACGATCTCGTGCGCCAGGCTTTCGAGACTGAACAACGTCAGGTCGATGTCGGGCGCGCGCGCGTAGTCGCTGAATGCGTTGACCATTTCCTTCATCGCCTCGACCTGCTGCACGATCGTGTGCGTCGCGCGGTCCAGCACCTCGGCTTCCGCGCGGTCCAGCGTCGCCAGGTACTTGCGCCGCATGCGTTCGGCGGAAAGCTGGATCGGTGTCAGCGGGTTCTTGATCTCGTGCGCCAGGCGGCGCGCGACCTCGCCCCAGGCAGCGTCGCGCTGCGCCTGCAGGAGCGCCGTAATGTCGTCGAAGACCACGACGTAGCCGGCCGCATGGTCTTCGTCGCCGGGAAGCGTCGTGCAGGCGCAGGTCAGCACCCGGCGCCCGACCTCGCCGCGCAGCACGATCTGCTCACGCCATTCGGTCTCGCCGGCCTGCAGATGCACCTGCGCGACATCGACGAACTGTTCCAGCAGCGGCTGGCCTCTGGCGATGTCCGGCAGGTATTCGCCGACGCGGTTCTCGAGATCGACGTTCAGGATCGCGCCCGACGCCTGGTTCGCGTTGCGGATGCGCAGGTCGGCTTCGAGCGCCACGACGCCGGTCGACAGGCGATCGAGTATCACCGCGAGGTTCGCCCTCTCCGCCTCGACCAGCGCCTGGCTCAGGCTCGCCTCGCGGCGTGCCGCCGCGAGTCGCTGCGTCATGTCGTTGAAGGAACTGATCAGGAAGCCGATCTCGTCGCGTGTCGGCGTCGGCAGCCGGGTGTCGAAATCGCCCTTGGCGACCGCACGCGTGCCGGCAACGAGATCCTGGATCGGCGCGACGAGACGCCGCGACAGCACGAACGCGCCGTAGATGCAGGCAAGCAGGGACAGCATCAGCACCACGGTCAGGGTCAGCGAGAAATTGCGCTTCAGCGGTTCGCGGAGATAGGTCGCGAGCTTGTAATCGCTGTACGACGAGTCGACGCTGTCCGCCATCGTCGAGATTCGATCCGGAACCGGGTACAGCGCCTGAATGACGCCTGCGGTCTCCGAGCGTGCCGGCGTGCCGAACGGCACCGCTGTACGTATCTCGTAGCGGCCGCCGTCCAGTGGGTCCAGCGCGACGAACGGCCGGCCCTGGCGTATTTGCAGCAGCACCTCGTCGGTCAGCGGCGCCGGCAGGCTGCCCGCCGCCTGGTCCGAGCTGGTCGCGACGATGCGGCTGTTGCGGCCGAAGATCGAGATTTCCATCGCGCCGCTGTCGCGGCGCAGGTTCGAAAGCTCGAAGATGACCTGCCGCGGGTTGACGTCCTCGAGACGGTTTGCGACCCGGTAGGTCATCTCGAGGCGGTCGCGCATCTGCATCTCGAGCGCGGCACGCGACAGCGCCAGCGCATCGTCGAGCCCCTGCTCGATCTCGATGTTGAACCAGCTGTCGATGCCGCGATTGATGAACTGGATCGAAAAATAGAACACCACGATCAGCGGCAGGATCGCGAGGCCGACGAACATGCCGACGATGCGCGCCTTGAGCTTGGTGCCGGGCACGTCGTTGCGGTAATCCGAAAGCAGCTTCGCGAGATTGCCGACCATCAGCGCGAACAGCACGATCACGCCGGCGATGTTGATCAGCAGGATGATGATGTGCAGCGATTCGATTTCCTCGGAACGCTGCGGCGTCCAGCTCAAAAGGAACAGCGCGACGAGCGCGAGGCCGACGCCGGTGGCGCCGGCGATGGTGATGACGAGGCGCCTTATCTTGCGAGCATCCATTCGTACCACTCGCTTTCGAGTTGCCACTGGCTGCGCCAGAAAAACAGGATGCGCAGCGCGGCCGGGTAGTCGCGTGTGCTGAGCCGCGCGCGCAGCCTGAGCCGGTATCGCGCGTCCGGATCCAGCAGTGAATCGTCGATGACGGGCAGGCCCTGGATGCGCCCGAGGTTGTTCAGCGCCGAGTAGAGCGTCGCGAACGAATCCTGGTCACCGCTGTTCAGGTTGCGCACGATGTAGCGCTGCGACAGCGGCCGGTATTCCAGCTCGTGGGTCAGGGTCAGCGTTGCCTCCACGGCATCGACCCACAGGCCGCGCACGCGGATGACTTCGAGCTCGAGCTCGATGCGCAGCGGCACGCCGCTTTGCAGCGCGGCCAGCGCATCGTCGGACAGGATCAGCTGCAGCCGCGCTTCGAGTTCGTGCACGCCTTCGTTCAGCACGGTTTCGGCGGAACGGATGTCGAAGAATCCCTCGCGCTCCGGCAACTGCTGCGCGGCCGCAAACGGGCCCGCGAGCGCCAGTGCCAGTAGCAGCGCCAGCGCTGCGGATGCTTTTTCTCGCGTTGCGCCCATCGATTCGATTCAGGCCGTCCTCTCGAGACAGGCGTAGTAGAAACCGTCCAGATCCTGTGTTCCCGGCAACACCTGCAGGCCCTGGGCCTTTTCGCACATTAGATCGCGGATGTTGTAATTTGGCAACACATCGACCTCCCTGGCGTCGCGCTGGCGCTCGAGAAACGGCCTCACGACGCCGTCGTTCTCCGCCGCGAGCACCGAGCAGGTCACGTACAGAAGCCTCCCCCCCGGGGCCAGGAGCGGCCACAGCGCATCGAGCAGGGCCGCCTGACGTTCGACGAGCGCCGGCACGTCATCCGGCCGCCGCAGGTGCTTGATGTCCGGATGGCGGCGAATGACGCCACTCGCCGAGCAAGGGGCGTCGAGAAGGATCCGGTCGAACGTGCGCCCGTCCCACCAGTCACGCGGATCCGATGCGTCGCCGACGACGACGGTTGCCCCGAGGCCGAGCCGTCCGAGCGTCGTGTCGATGTCGGCGGCCCGCCCGGAATCAATCTCGATGGCAGTGAGATCAGCGCCGTCCGGGAGGAGTTCCAACAAATGCGCGGTTTTGCCGCCAGGTGCGGCGCAGGCGTCGAGTACCCGCAGCCCTTCAGCCGGGGCCAGCCACGGACCCGCAAGCTGCGCGGCCGCGTCCTGGACCGAGACCTCGCCTTCGTCGAAGCCGGGCAGCTCGGCGACCGGGCGCGGTGCATCGATCGCCAGCGCCTGCTCCGCGCCCTCGAGGCGCCGTCCCCGGATGCCGTACCGTGCGGCGTACTCGTCGACCGACAGGCGTTTCGCGTTGACCCTGAGCCACATCGGGGCGCGCGCGTTGTTGGCCTCGAGGATGTGCTGCCAGTGCTCGGGCCAGTCGTTGCGAACGGCGTCGATGAGCCATTGCGGATGGTCGTAGCGGGCCTCCTCGTCGGCCCACGGACGCGTCGCGAAATCGCCGCGGCGATAATTGCGCATCACGGCGTTGACGACGCCGGCGAACTTTGGCCGCCGCAGCAGGCGTGCGGCGTCGACGGTCGCCGACACCGCCGCGTGGTCGGGCACGCGCGTTTCGTCGAGCTGGAAAAAGCCGCACACGATCAGCGACTCGACGACGCGGTCGCGTGCTTTCAGCGGCCTCTCGAGCAGTTCACGGAGCGCGGCACGGTAGCGCCAGTAGAACCGCAGGCTGCCGTACGCCATCAGCTGCAGCAATGCGCGATCGGAATCGGCGACCGGTCCCGCGTTGTCGGCGAGGGCGGCATCGAGCGAGCGGCCGTCGCAGACGACCGCATCGACGACGCGGGCGGCCGCGGCGCGGACCATGGCCCCCTGGCGTGTGCTGCTCATCGTCAGCGGAGACGCAGGCTGCCGAAGTCGAACTGCGACGCGAATTCCGCGGCGCTGATCCGTTTCCGACCGGGCCGCTGCACTTCGAGCAAGCGCAGGGCGCCGTCGCCGCAGGCGACGTCGACGCCGTCCTTGCCGGCGTTGGTGACGACACCCGGGTGGCCTGCCGCGTGTTCGAGGGGTTCTGCCGACCAGCACTTTATGCGTTCGTCGCCGAGGTGGAAGAAGGCTCCCGGAACCGGGTTGAACGCGCGCACCCGCCGCGCCAGCTCTGCCGCCGGCGCCGTCCAGTCGAGTGCTGCGTCCTGCGTGCGGATCTTGGCGGCGTAGGTGGCGTGTGACGCGTCCTGCGGTTTGGCCCGGCACGAGCCGTCGAGGATCGACCCGAGCATATCGATGAGCAGTTCGCCGCCGAGCGCGGCCAGCCCGTCGTGCACGTCGCCCGCCGTGTCACCGGCGCCAATCGGCAAGCGCCTGCAGCCGTAGACCGGCCCGGTATCGAGTCCGGCTTCCATTCGCATCAGGCACACGCCGGTTTCCTATTCGCCGGCGAGGATCGCGCGCGGCCTGTGTGACGCGACCCGCCAGGGCCGCAGCAGCGAGGCGAAGAACGCCGCGCCCATCAGCACCACGGTCGCCGCCCAGAGATCGAAGCTGGTCGGCTGCGTCTCCATCACGTCAGCGAGCGCGGGCGTGGCCGCCGACAGCAGCGGCCATACCTCGCCCGGCGCGCGGGCAGCGACCACACGAAATCCCCGCGGCTTCAGCAGCCCAGCGAGGAAGGTGCGAAACGGTACGTCATCCTCGACGACGAGGATGGTGCTGCCAAC
>CALKYK010000419.1 GCA_938003715.1 uncultured Gammaproteobacteria bacterium | reverse complement strand
GCTTCGCTACCTGGAGCGCTTTGTCGCTGCCGATCACGGGATAGTCGTCGGGGTTCACGTAGGGGTTGTCGAACAGCCCGAGCCGGAACTTGGTGCGCAGGATGTTGCGCACCGCATCGTCGATGACGTCGATGCCGAGCTCACCGTCGGCGACGAGATCGTGCAGGTGTTCATAAGCCCGGCCAGCCATCTCCATGTTCACGCCGGCCGCCGCGGCCTCGCGGGCCGACTCGCGATCGCCCTCGGTCAGGCCGTGTATCGACAGCTGGTGTACCGAGTCCCAGTCGCTGACGACGAAGCCGTCGAAGCCCCACTCCTCGCGCAGCACCATTCGCATCAGGAACGGGTTGGCGGTTGCCGGCACGCCGTCCAGGTCGCTGAAAGAGCTCATCATGGTGGCAACACCGGCGTCGACGGCCGCTTTGAACGGCGGCAGGTAGACGTTGCGCAGCTCGTTTTCGGGAACGTTGGTGGTCGCATAGTCGCGGCCGCTCTCGACGGCACCGTAACCGGCGAAGTGCTTGGCGCAGGCCGCGACTGTGTCGGGGGCGGCTAGATCGTCGCCCTGGTATCCGCGCACCATGGCGACCGCCATGCGCGATGCGAGGTACGGATCCTCGCCGGGGCTTTCGGCGATTCTCCCCCAGCGCGGATCGCGGGTGACGTCCAGCATCGGCGCGAACGCCCAGTTGAGCCCGTGAGAGGCAGCCTCGGTTGCAGCAATGCGCGCGCCCTCTTCCACGACATCGGGGTTCCAGGTTGCGGCCTGCCCGAGCGGTATGGGCAGCACGGTTTTGAAACCGTGGATGACGTCGCGGCCGACGAGGAGCGGAATGCCGAGCCGGCTTTCCTCGACGGCGATGCGCTGCAGTTCGTTGACGGTGTCGACGTCGACCAGGTTCAGGATCGCGCCGACCCTGCCCGAGCGCAGGTCATCGCCGAGGTAGTCGTGCGGATCGCCATGCCCGACGTCCACCTGGCGCATCTGGCCGATCTTCTCCCCGATCGACATTTGCGACAGCAGGCGCTCGACGCGTTGCGCTACAGAAGCGCCGCAGTCGTCGGACATTCGGTTGCTGAGTGTCGCGGTCATTTCGATGATTGTTGTCGTTATTCAGGGAGTTGCAGCCGCACGGCCGGCGGCGACCGATGCCGGACCGGGGCCACTGTGGGGCGCCCCGGCACCTTTTCGGGCGCCATGCTCGCGCGGACGGAGCCCTTGTTTAACAGCGATTGACAGCGCTGTCAATATCGGGGACTATACCCGGCACAAGAATAATGAGCGGAGACAGGCCGTGTCTGGGGCGTCCGAAAAACTGAAGTTCACCGAGAAGCTGGGCTATGGCCTCGGCGATACAGCGTCGAACTTCTACTTCCAGTTCTTCAATGTCTTCCTGCTCTATTACTACACCGACGTCTTCGGGCTGTCGCCCATCGCAGTGGGCACGATGTTCCTGGTGACGAAGGTCGTCGATGCCCTGAGCGACCCGGCCATGGGGCTGGTCGCCGACCGCACCGAAACGCGCTGGGGCAAGTTCCGGCCGTACCTTCTATGGGCAGCGGTGCCGTACGGGCTTTGCGGCTATCCGATGTTCGCCGGTCCGGACCTGTCGGAGACCGGCAGGCTCATCTATGCGTACTGCACCTACACGCTGGTGATGCTGGCCTACACGGTGATCAACGTGCCCTACTCCGCGCTGATGGGCGTGATATCGCACTCTTCGGTGGAGCGCACGAGGGTGGCGAGCTACCGCTTCTTCTGCGCGTTTTCGGCGGCGTGGCTGATCGTTACCTTCGTCCCGTTCATGAAAAACACGTTGGGCGGTGGCGACGAGGCGCTCGGTTTCAAGCTGACGATGGCGATTTTCGCCGTGGTCTCGGTTGCGCTGTTCTGGATCACGTTTGCGACGACGAAGGAACGCGTGCGACCGGTGCAGGAAGACGCAAAGATCACGCGGGACTTTCACCTTCTGCTGCGGAACGGCCCCTGGATCGCGCTGTTTGCCGCGGCGATCTTCACGTTGATGAACGTGGCGGCGAGGAACGGTTCGATCCTGTACTACTTCAAGTACTACGTGGGCGATGACGGCACGCGCATTTTCTGGATTTGGGACAAGACTACGGTTTTCATGTCGCTCGGCACGCTCGCGGTGCTGATAGGCATAACGCTGACCAAGAGATTGTGTGACTACTTTGAAAAACGCACGCTGCTGGTAACGTTGACGATTGCCAATGCGTTGAGCATGGCCGTGTTCTACGTCATCCCGCCGGACCAGTACTGGACGATGGTCGCGGTGAACTGCATAGGCGCACTGGTGATTGGCCCAACGCCGCCACTGGTCTGGTCGATGTATACGGACACTGCGGCTTACGGCGAGTGGAAGACGGGGCGGCGCACGACCGGTCTCATTTTCTCGAGCCTGCTGTTTGCGCAGAAACTCGGTCTCGCCTTTGGCACTGGCCTGGCTGGCGTGGTTCTCAGCTGGTTCGGCTTCGTCGCAAACGTCGAGCAGACCGAAACGGCAATGGCCGGCATCCGCTTCCTGTTCAGTATCCTGCCCGCGCTGCTGGCGATCGCCGGCGCCGTCGCAATTCTCTTTTACAGGATCGACAGGAAGATGCTCGGCACGATGGAGCGCGAACTCAAGGAGCGACACGCTCCGAGTTGATCGGAATCCGGCAGCGCAAGAAAAAAACTCCCAGACTGCGCAGCTCTGCTTTTATGTAATCGTCGTAGCGCCGCGGCGCAATCCCCGCTAACAACTCCTGCTCGCCCGGTTTTCATTCAGGCCGTTCGATTGATAAATCAGTCGACGTTATATGCCATTAACGAATGATCCCGGAATTTCTGTCAACAAAAAGTGCGTCCGTTGACAAAGAAATTCACCTACAAAAAATGCAGTTCAAGTGGACGATATGACCAAACCGAATACGACGCCTGACACATAACATTCGTGTCTATCCGGATCGTTTTGGGTTGCGTCGCAATTGCTACAATCCCGCTCCAACAGCAGCTGACCAAAAAGAAATCGCGTTGTTTTTTTACGTCGTTAAAGTTCAGGTCATTTGCAAACATCCAAAAGTTTTTGCGGGGGGAAATCCAAAATGAGAATTCAGACGAGCAAGTGCAAGACCCTTGCCTTCATCGTCAGCGCAACGCTTGCACCGGCAGGTGCATCGTTTGCACAGGATGAAGGCGGGGAGCTTGAGGAAATCGTCGTAACGGGTTCGGCGATCAAGCGCGTCGATCTGGACGGATCGTTGCCGATCCAGGTTTTTGGTGCTGAGCAGATCGATCGTCAGGGCATTACCAATGCAGGCGACCTGATCGAATCGGTCCCGGCCATGCAGGGATTCATTACGTCTTCCGACTCGGTCGGTGGCAGCGGCGGGGGTATTCGTACCGCCAACCTGCGCGCGATCGGTGACCAGTACACTTTGAGTCTCCTGAACGGACGGCGAATGGCACCGGCCGATTCCGGCAGCAGTATCGACCTCAACAACATTCCCCTTGCGGCCGTCGAGCAGGTCCACATCCTGACTGACGGCGCAAGCGCGTTGTACGGATCCGATGCAATTGCCGGCGTGGTCAACTTCATGCTGAAGGATTCCGTGGATCGCACTACGGTCAATGTCCGCAGCGATCGTCCGAGCAACGACGGCGGCGATCGCTGGAACTTCGATATTGTCACCGGATTCGGCGATCTCGGATCCGACGGCTACAGCGTTGTTGCGAGTTACAGCCACGAGACGCAGGACCAGCTGCGCGCCGCGGATCGGGATTTCGCAAGGACCGGATTTGTATTCTTCAACCACAACAACCAGGAAATGTATTTCCAGAATTCGTCCGCCAACTCGATTCCGGGTAATGCGTACGTCTATACGGCCGGTTTCGGCAGCCTGATTCGAGGCTTCAATCCGAACGCGCTGGCGAATGGTGGCACCTGCGCAACGCAGACCACACCGGATGGCGAGACATGCCGATTCGACTACACGAGCACGCTCGAGATTCTTCCGGAATCGGAGCGTGACAGCTTCACGGTAAATGGGCGGGTAAACCTCACCGAGAATATCCAGGGCTGGGCCACCGTGCTGGCATCGCAGTTCGAGATGACGGCGCGCATCGCGCCCTACCCGACCGGCGAGATTCCGCTCTGGTCTGAGGGCGAACCGGTTCCGCAACTGGTTCAGGACGAGGTTTTTGCCTACCTGACTCCTGCCGAGCTGTCGCAGGCCGGCGAAGTGACCGGAAGCTGGCGTGCCGTGCCGGCCAACAACCGGACGACGCGTTACGATATCGATTCAGTAAACATGTCGGTCGGTCTCGATGGCATCGCCGATGCGTTCGACTGGACGGTCGGCTACACGTATTCGACGACCGAAATCGACCAGGACTATCCCACCGGCTGGTTGCTCCTCGACGAGTTCGTTGCCGCGGCATCCTCCGCGTCGTTCAATATCTTCGCGGCTCAGGACCAGTTCTCGGAGTCCGACCAGGCAGCGCTCGACCCAACTGTGTACAGCGGCGACTGGGACGTCGTGAAGAACGAAATGCACGTCATCGATGGCCAGGTGTCCAGGCCGGTTTTCGACATGCGTAGCGGTGAAGCAATGCTCGCCGTCGGTTTCGACTTCCGCACAACCAACTATGACCGGAGCATCGCCGATGCAAACCGCGACGAGCTGCTGCTGTTCCTGTCCAAGGACACCGAGTACGAGCTGGATCGCAGCCAGTGGGGAATCTACAGTGAGCTGCTGCTGCCGGTCACTGACAATTTCGAGGCGACCGTCGCCTTGCGCTATGACGACATCGCTGCAGTCGAAGACAAGCTGAACGGCGGAGATATCGACAACGGTGACGACGATCTGACTTACAAGGTCAGCCTGCTGTGGAATGTCAATGACGCGGTCGCGCTTCGCGGCTCTTACGGTACGGGCTTCAAGGCACCATCGATGCGCGAGATCGGCGAGCCTCTGTCGGAGTTCGGTGTGACCTCCGGCACCTTCGTTTGTCCGTTCCAGGACCCGAACGATCCTTTGAACCAGTACTGCCGTACATCCGCAACGGGTGACCAGTACGACGTCTTCCGCCAGGGTTCGGGCCTGCTGACTTTCGAAAGCTCCACGCAGTTCACGTTCGGCACCGTTGTCAGGCCGATCGACAACTTCGACATGACGATCGACTACTGGAACATCGAGCTGGACAACCTGGTCGAGCGCCTGACCGAAAGCCAGATATTCAACAACGCGGAAACGTACCGGCATCTGTTTACGACGAAAACGAACCTGGCCACCGGCCAGGAGTTTCTCGCCATCATTCAGGCCGCCGTCAATGCGGGTACGCGCAAGCAGTCGGGTGTCGATTACAGCTTCAGCTACGGCACTGAGATCGGCAACGCCCAGCTCGACCTGAGCCTCCTCGGCACCTACGTGATCGAGGCGGAAAGCTCGCTGACGGGCAGCAGCCTGGGCCGTTTCGGCAACGACGATGCCGTCGTGTTCCGCAACATCGCGAACCTGAGCGCGGCCCTGTATCACGGTGACTTCACGCACACGCTGTGGGCCAACTACCGTGACGGCTACTACGACCAGGCACAAACGGTCGAGATCACGGGAACGGGTGTGCCGCTCGGTCAGGGGCCGACGACGACGGTTCAACTGGAGGTACCGTCTTACACGGTCATCAACTACCAGCTGCGCTACATGATGCTGAATGACAGCCTCGGCCTGACCGTGGGCGTCGAAAACCTTGCCGATCGGGAACCACCGCTGTCTCTTCGCACGGGTGGTGCGGGTCACCAGGTTGGCTGGGATCCACGCTACACAGACGCTTTCGGCCGCACCTACTATGTGCAGGCCAACTACGCGTTCGATTTCTGATCACAAGAATCAGATTCAGTCAGTAACTGTTTGACCAAGCCGGCTTCGGAAAGGAAGTCGGCTTTGTTGTGAAGGCTCGCGCTGCAACGTTCGCACGGCAGGCGCAGAAACCATGGCCGGATACGGGGCGCGGCGAAATATGGCACACTCTACCCGGATCGATTGCGATTCCGCTTCAAAAGCAGGGAGGAGGACGCGATGAAATGGGTCAGGATTCTGGCTTTGTCCGGTCTGGCTGCACTGCCGTCAGCCTGCGTAACCAGTGGCGAAAACGCCGATACTGTCGCCGGTTTTTCGGACGGATGCAGGAAAGTGCACATTGCCGGCACGCGCTTCCCGAAGACGGTATGCGGTACGGGCAGCCAGGGCCTGACGGATCTTGAAAAGGATCGCTTGCGCGATGCGATCGGCGGACCGATCGTGACGGAGCAGAACTAGCCGCGCGACAACAATTGTCTGCTCGCTGCGCGAGTCTCGGATCGATCTACCAACCGGGTGTTCGTAGCCAACTGGTCCGGATCTCGTAACTAACTGAATACAGGACCTTTTCCCGCCGGCACAGGAGAATGTCCTGTGCGAAATCGTTAGATGACCGACTGATTGTCTGGGATCTCGGCCGGTTCATGACCTGTTTCCGTGACTGACCAGGCATCGATTTGGGCGTACCCCATTCGAAGCGATTTGCGAACTACCGGCGGGGCGCATCCGACCCGGGGGGCGCTGATTGAGCGCTTCATACAGGTACACAAAAACTCCAGCTTTTCTCCATTAAGGCTCCATGGGCACCCGCGGTTCTCGTGCCTATCTTTCCAGCCGAACAAGACGCCGGTGACCTGGCCAGTCGGCTCGGTGCCGGACAACGATGGAGGATGCAGAAGTGAATCACTTGAAAAAGACTGTTGGACTCGCGGCGACATTTTTGCTCGGATTGTTCGTTGCGCAGAGCGAGGTGCACGCGGATTCGGACGACGACGACAAGATCAAGGCCCGTCACAGCCGTATCGTTGGCCTTTATGACGTTGACGTGGTGGTCGCCAATTGTGCCACCGGGGAAACTGTCGCCTCGTTCCGGGCTCTGCACAAGTACGAGCTCGGCGGTACCGGACAGGTCGTCCCGGCGACAAACCCGGTCGGCCTGTCGGAACACTCGATGATCTGGAAGCACGTCCGGGGCAACGATTACAAGAACGTTGTCAAGATGTTTCGCTTTGAAGCGGGCGTCAATAACGGCTGGATCATCATCAGAAACGAAATCTCGATCAGCGAAGACGGCAGCGCCTATTCGGGTTCCGGCGTGGCGGAGATTTTCAATTCGGCCGGAGTCTGGCTGGCAGCAAGCTGTCCGTCATTCACCGGTACCCGCATTACCGTAGAGTAGTAAACGGACGGGAGTCCGCCTCCATGTTGGCGGACTCCTTCCTATGTTGGCGCCCGGAGACATGGACGGCGGCTGCGCTGGCTCGTTGCCGCGAAGCGGCAACGCTCGTCGGCTCGCTCTACGAGCCTCGGATCGAACTCCCGACCGCCTGGTTCGTGGTTAGATCTTTCGCACCTAAAGTATTGTTGCTAATAAACAGTTATCGGGGCGCTCGTTGCCGTTTGACCCCCACACTTCACGACTCAGTATCACTCAATTACGCTAGAGTCCCACACGGAATGCTGCGCTTGGACATTTGGAAAGTCTGTCAAACAGTGCTGATTGGCATACGCGCAAATTCCCGGCGACAACTCTAAAGATTGACAAGGAGCGGACCGGTGTGGTGCCGTGCCATGGGGGCATTGCTTGGGATCGGCAGAGAGTAACAACTAGCCGCCAATAATTAGCGAAAATGATATTGGATTTTTACGCCTTTTTAGCAAATGAAACCAATTTTTTTTGCGGCCGTTTTTGATTGAACGTATTTGTCCTCCTGATATGCATTGAGAATGCGGTGCCACAAAGAGCGTAATACTCTCGGAGAGAATCTGTCGTCGGATACGTCAGAACGACCAATTGCCTGACATAATAACGAACTGCGAATGACAACCGG
>CALKYK010000418.1 GCA_938003715.1 uncultured Gammaproteobacteria bacterium | reverse complement strand
GCGCTATCACGCCCCCGACGCAATACCGCAGCGCCTGAGCGAATGGCAGCTTTTCGAGCTGCGCGGAAACCGGCTGGTGCCGCACGAAGAGACCGTTCGCTATGAACTCAACACGCCGCTGTTCTCGGATTACGCGCTGAAGCTCCGCACGCTGTGGATGCCCGCGGGCACTGCGGCGACTTACGATGAAGCGCGCGAATTCGACTTCCCGGCCGGCACGATACTGACCAAGACCTTTCACTACGCTGTCGCCGAACGCGACGGCGCGTTCCGCCGCATCGATGCGGAGGCGATGCCAGGCGACGACGGCGGGCTGGATCTCGATGCGCATCGCCTGGTCGAAACCCGCCTGCTCGTACGCCACGATGACGGTTGGCACGCGTATCCGTACGTGTGGAATGAGGCGGGTGACGAGGCGTTCCTCTCTATTGCCGGAGCCGCCTTCGAGTTTCGCTTCGCCAGCGGCGAGTCGTTCCCGTATCTCGTACCGGACGCGAACCAGTGCGCCGCCTGCCACACGCCCGACTTTCGCGACAAGGCGCTGCGCCCGCTCGGGCTCAAAGCGCACCAGCTCAACCGGACCATCGACTACACGAGCGGCTCAAGCAACCAGCTCGCGTACTGGAAGCAAACCGGCCGCCTCGCGGGCTTCGACATCGACGCGGACGCCGCACCGCAAAGCGCCCGCTGGCACGACCCCGGAGATGCCACGCTGGACGAGCTCGTGCGCGCCTACCTCGACGCCAACTGCGCGCACTGCCACAACCCGCACGGACCCGCGGATACCTCGGCACTCAGCCTGACGATCGACGCTGCCGTCGACCGCCGCTTCGGCATCTGCAAACCTCCCGTTGCCGTCGGCCGCGGCAGCGGCGACCGGCCGTACGACATCTACCCCGGCCGGCCGGAGCTGTCGATCACCCTGTTTCGCATGCAGGACACCGATCCCGCGATCATGATGCCGGAACTCGGCCGCACGACGGTACATGTGGAAGCCGTCGCGATGCTGCGCGAGTGGATTACCGCATTGCCCGGCGGCTGCTGAAAACAATGACGCGTGCTGCGGCGGCGCGCGCCCGAAATGCGCGCCGGTTCATCACTCGTTCCTATAATATGCCTTGAAAGTTATATAACTAATAAGGCATTTTATGGTCATGACCAACACCTTCGACCTGCTGGCCGAACCGAACCGGCGGCGCATTCTCGAGGAGCTCGGCAAGGGCGAATGCTCCGTCGGCACCCTCGTCGAGCGGCTGGCGATGAGCCAGCCGGCGGTGTCGAAACAGCTCCGGGTGCTGCGCGAATCCGGGCTGGCCGCGGTACGCAGGGAAGGGCAGCGGCGGATCTACCGCCTCGACCCGGATCGGCTGAAAGAGGTCGACGACTGGCTGGCGCCATTCCGCGCCTACTGGGAGCGACGCCTCGACGCGCTGGAACGAACGCTCGACGATATGGAGAAATGAAATGGACGCGACACTCGAAAAAACCGCCGGCACGCCCGCCTACACGCTGAGCCTTGCGCGCCGCTTCGATCACCCGCCGGAAAAGGTCTGGCGTGCCGTCACGGAACGCGACCTGCTCAAGCGGTGGTTCCCCTGCGACGTCGTCGGCAAGTGGGCGGTCGGTGAAGAACTCGAGTTCGTCTTTCCGCCGGAGCAAAGCGAGGGCATCGAAGATGTCGACCTGCAGGGCGAGGTGCTGGCCGTCGACGAGCCGAGAATGCTCGAATTCCGCTGGGGCCGGCACGAGCTGCTGTTCGAACTGGAGCCCGACGGCGACGGCTGCCGGTTCCGGCTCTCCGAGCGCTTCAATGACAAGGCCTGGGGCGCGCGCAACGCGGCCGGCTGGGAGATGTGCATCGAGAACCTGGACCTGGTCCTCGAGGGTGCCGGCATTGCGAAATTCGCGGCGGACGTCTGGCGCGGCAAGTTCGATCACTACGCCGAGAAGTTCCTGGACCTCGTCGGCCCGCGCGGCGGGCTCGCGGAAGACGACCCGTTATTGAAACTGGGGCGCGAGGAGGATTCGGCCTAGACGACGCCGGCTTCGAGCATGTCGATCGTCCCGGCGTCGGCGTCGATCTCGACGTCGATGCCGAGCGGCACCGTGAACTGCTCGTCGATGTGGCCGATCATCGTGCCGGCGAAGGCCGGAATGCCGAGCGGCCGGATGTGTTCGGCAATCATCTCTTCCATCGTCAGCGAGCCGAATCCCTCACCCGGACCGCATTCCGTGCAGCGGCCGAAGACGAAGCCGCGAATCTTGCCGAGCACGCCGGCGAGCGACAGCTCGGTCATCATGCGGTCGACGCGATACACCGCCTCGTTCACGTCCTCGATGAACAGGATGCTGCCTTCCCAGTCGGGCAGGTAGGGCGAACCCATCACCGCGGTCAACAGCGACAGGTTGCCGCCGAGGATACGTCCCCTCGCTTTACCGCCGCGTATCGTACGGATGCGGTTTTCGGTCTGCACCAGCGTGTTCTCGGTGAGCAGGCTCGGGTTCTCCAGCCGGTAGTGCTCGCCGTTCATCACGACGCGGCGAAAGTGTTCGGCCGAAAAGACGTTGAGCGGGCTCGGCCCGTGAAACGTGACGAGGCCTGTCATGACGTGCACCGCGGTGATGAGCGCGGTGGCGTCGCTGTAACCCAGCAACACTTTCGGATTCGCGGCGACGGATTCGTAGTCGATTAGCGGCAGCAGGCGCGGCGAGCCCCAGCCGCCGCGGGCAAAGATCATGCGGATGCTCGGCTCGGCGAAGAACGCATTGATGTCGCTTGCGCGTGCCTCGTCCTCGCCGGCAAAGTAGCCGTGCCGCGCGTAGTAGTTGTCGCCCAGGATGACCTCGAGGCCCAGGTATTCGAGCGCGTCGATCCAGATCTTGGTGGGCTCCGTGTCATACGCCGCGGTGGCGGGACGGACGAGGCCGACGCGGTCACCGGGACGTATGCGGGGGGCTTTGACCAGCGGCAGGTTCGCGCCGCGGGCAGCGGAGCTTGCCAGCCCCAGCGCGCCCACCGCGGAGATGAATTCGCGGCGATTGACCATGTTTTTCTCGTTATTGGTTCGCTTCGGTCGAGTATGGCAGTGTGCGGGGACGATGAACAAATTTGAGCAGGTGCTTGATAGCGGTCGGCCGCTGATTCTCGACGGCGGCCTCGCGACGCAACTTGAGGCGATGGGCTTCGATATCGGCACGTCGCTCTGGTCCGCGGGCGTGCTGTCCAGCAACCCGCGGGCGATCGTCGATGCGCACCTCGCGTACCTCGAAGCGGGCGCGCAATGCATCATCAGCGCGAGCTACCAGGCCAGCAGGCCCGGGTTCATGGCGCACGGCATGAGCGCCGACGAGGCGGACCGGATGATCGTGCGGGCGGTCGAACTCGCGAAGCAGGCGCGCGAGGAATTTCTTGCTGCGAGCGGGCCGCCCGACGCCGAACCGCTCGTCGCCGCGAGCATCGGTCCGTACGCGACCGCGCTGCACGATGGTTCCGAGTACACCGGCTACGACGGCGTCACCGATACGGAGCTGCACGAATTCCAGGCGCCGCGGCTCGAACTGCTTGATGCCTGCGAAGCCGACGTGCTCGCCGTCGAAACGATTCCCGACGCCACCGAGGCGCGCGTCATGTGCGAACTGCTGAAGTCGGCGAGCACGCCGGCGTGGGTCACGTTCTGCTGTCGCGACGAACGAAGTCTTTCGGACGGCTCGGCTTTGCGGGCGGCAGCCGAACTGTACGCTGATCATCCGAAGGTGCTGGCCGTCGGCATCAACTGCACGGCGCCGCAGTACGTTTCATCGCTGATCGGCGAAGTCAGGCAGGCTGCACCGCGCAAGCACATCGTCGTCTACCCGAATTCCGGCGAGATCTACCACTCCGCAACCAACTCGTGGTCCGGCACCGCGTGCGATCTCGATGCCGACTTCGCGGTCGACGACTGGTTCGCGGCCGGCGCGCGCCTGATCGGCGGCTGTTGCCGCACCGGTCCTGCGGACATCGCGGCGATCCGCGCCCGGCTTCTCGACCGGCAGGACTGATGGACCCGGTCGAGACGGCGCTCCGGCTGTTGATCATCGGCCAGCAGGTGCTGCTGGCGCTGGTCTGCCTCGTCGGCAGCGGCAACCGGGGTGCGCGCCTGAGCTGTGCGCTGCTGCTTGCAAGCGTTTCCGCCTATCTGGTTGCCACCGATGCGGTGCTGTTCTCGTCGCTGTCCGCCGCTGCTCCGCTGATCGTGCTGCTGTCGATCTCGGTGCCGTATCTGCTCTGGAGTTTTGCGAAGTGCATATTCGATGCGCCCGCGCCGCCGACCTGGGTGGTCGCGGTTGTTGTGCTGCTTGTCGCCGTCGAATGGTCGCTGCTGACGGCATTCGCGGCCGTGGACCAGCAGTCGTTCGCGGTCGTGTTCGCCGTGAAACGAATCGTTGCAATTGGCATCGTGCTGCACGTGATCTGGATGGCGGTCGCCGGGCGCGGCGATGATCTGCTGGAGAAACGGCGCCGTTTCCGCGTGATATTCGTGGTGCTGATCGCAATCCAGGCGATCGTGGTGCTGGCGGTGGAACTCGCGATCGGCACGGCCGAACCGCCGCGCTGGTTGTCGATGCTGAACGTCATCGAGATCGGCATACTGACGACCGGCCTCGCCGTCGCCGTGCTGAGGCTCGATGCCGATTTCATTCCCGACAACCTTCGCGAGACCGGGCAGGTTCGCGAACCTGTCGCACCGGACCTGCCTGCCGCGGACCGCGTGCTGAAATCCAAACTGCTCGAGGCGATGGAGGCCGGCGTTTACCGCAAGACGGGCCTGACGATCACGCAGCTCGCCGCCGAACTGCGCTGCCCGGAGCACCAGCTGCGACGCCTCATCAACCGGCACCTCGGCTATCGCAATTTCTCCGCGTTCCTGAACAGCTACCGGGTCGGTGAGGCGCGGCACCGGCTCGCCGACCCGTCGCACGCGCGCACGCCGGTTCTCACACTGGCGCTCGACCTCGGCTACGCGTCGCTCGGCCCGTTCAATCGCGCCTTCAAGGCAGCGACGGGCGCCACGCCGACGGAGTATCGCGAGCGCGCGATTTCGGCAGGCGCCGATTCCGAATAAAACGCGCCGATTCCGAAATCGGCACGGATCCGGCCAAATCGGCGAGATTCCGGCGTCCCGCCGGCGGCATCGTGACCCCTGGATATTCCACATTCGAGGAAACACTCATGAACCGCATCCTGAGCGCACTCATTCCATTCGCACTTGTTGTCGCGACGGCGATCGCACCGCTTTCCGCCGCGGCCGATGAAGCCCGCGCCGCCGAAAGGCTGAAGCACGAGATACGCATCTGCATGGCCGAGCTCGGCAAGCGTGCCGACTACGACGGCGCTACGCGGGTCGTGCATACCGTACACGCGGAACAGAAAAATATTGCCGAGCGCGAGCTGCGCATCGTGACGGCCGTCTACACCGTCGATGCGGAGTCGGCGGCGCGAAACTACGCGTCACGCTGCGTGACGCGCGGACCGGTCAAGCTGGTGAAGTTCGAACTCGAAGCGGCTGCCTGACAAAAATGTCTGACAACCAGGCGCTCATTCGAGGCGCGCCGGATCGGTCCGCCGCCCGGCGCGCTGCCATGCCTCGATACCCCCGTCGAGGATGTAGACGTCGAAGCCGCGGTCGACGGGATACTTTGCCGCGTTCTGGCTGACCCAGCGGCCGCGCATGCGATAGACGACGACGGGGCTGGCGCCCGGCGTCATCGTCCGCGCCC
>CALKYK010000417.1 GCA_938003715.1 uncultured Gammaproteobacteria bacterium | reverse complement strand
GTTCGGCGACGACGCTCCGGAACAGCCAGTTGATGATCGGTACGGCGACGGCGATGACGAGAAGCTGGCCGATCTCGACGCCGAGATTGAACGCCAGCAGCGACGTCACCAGGTGTCGCCCGCCGAACTGCATCAGTTCCGAAAGCGCGAACGAAAACCCGAACCCGTGTACGAGGCCGAACGCGAATGCGATCAGCCAGCGCTTTTCCCACTGCGAGCCGACGATGTTTTCAAGCGCCATGTAGACGATCGAAGCGGCGATGAGCGTCTCGATCAGCGGCGGAAACCACAGCACGTTCGGCACCATGCCGAACGCGGAGGCAATCAGGGTGATCGAATGCGCGACCGTGAACGAAGTGATGATGACGATGAGCGGGCGCAGGCGCCGGAACGGGATCAGCAGGCAGATGACGAACATCAGGTGATCGGCGCCGTCCAGGATGTGCTCGATGCCGGAAACGACGAAACGGAAGAACGCGTAGAACCAGCTCGGGTCCAGGCGCACGAGGCCCGGATCGCCGGAGAATTCGAACACGCGCTCGGCGCCGTCCGGCGGCAGGAAGCGCAGCACCGTCGTCGTTTGCAGACCGAGCCGGGCAAGCCGCGACTGTACGGCTATGTCGGCCCGCTCGGAGGCGATGTCGTAGCGAAGCAGGACGTCGAACAACGCCTGGTCGCGGACCAGACCGACGTTGTCCGGCAACGGCGGAGAGCGCAGGTGCGACATGGCACGCTCGTAGTCGCCGAACGAACGATCCGATGGCAGGGACAGGCGCACCGCTTCGATGCGCGGCGCATCCAGCCGCTCGCCGTCGGCGTAAATGGCGATTTCACGCGCCAGCCAGATCGTTGCCGCGTCGTGCAGGGCATCGTCGGCTGTCGAAATCATGAGCTGGCCGCGGCTGTTTACCGGGAAATTCACGTCGCGCATTGCCTCGAGCGGAACGCGCAGCAACACGTCGAGCCGTTCTTCGTCCGGCTTTACGATCGCCTGCACGACGACATCGGTCGGTACCTCGTGTGCCTGCGAGGGCAGGGAAACAGCGCCGAAAACGAGCGCCGCCAGGCAGGCAGCGTGCATCAGTCTGCGGCGGATTCTGTCAGTCATCGCCAGGTGGGGTCGTCATCGCCGATTGCTTGTTGTTCGTCTTTTTAAGGCTGTGCCGTTCGATGATCGGTGAACTTGATCGTTCCGCCGGCGACGGCGGCGGGCCGCTGCATCCATAGTATACTGGGCGGCGCCTGCCGGACATCATCGGCAGCGACACCGGGGGAGAAATTCGAAATGACGAAGAAGAATCTTTACGTGGCAGGCGGCGTAGCTGTCGCGCTGGTCGCACTGGGCTGCGGACAAAAGGCGCTGGACAACGCAGCGAACGCCGAAGGCAAGATGGCCCCGATGTTCGAAGTCGACCCGTTCTGGCCGAAGCCGCTGCCCAATCACTGGATCCTGGGCGCGACGATCGGCCTGGCCGTCGACTCGCGCGATCACGTGTTCATCATTCACCGCCGCGACACGTTCAACGAGCGCACCGAGATCGGCGCGGCCACCGACCCGGTCAAGGCCGACTGCTGCATCCCGGCGCCGAACGTGCTCGAGTTCGATCCTGAAGGCAACCTGGTGAATCACTGGGGCGGCCCGGGCGAAGGTTACGACTGGCCGGCGTCGAATCACGGCATCAGCATCGATCACAAGGACAACATCTGGATCGGCGGCAACGGCCGGACCGATTCGCATATTTTGAAATTCACCCGCGACGGCGAATTCATCGCGCAGTACGGCACGCCCGAATCCGAGACGGACAGCCACGACATGGAAAACTTCGGCAGCGTCGCCGAAGTGGCCTTCGATACGGCCGCGAACGAGGCTTACGTGGCAGACGGCTATCGCAACAAGCGCGTTGCCGTGCTGGACATTGATACCGGGGAAATCAAGCGCTACTGGGGTGCCTACGGCAACGAGCCCAGCGACGAGGACCTCGGCCCGTTCGAGCCGGGCGGCGAGCCGGCGCAGCAGTTCAGGAACCCGGTGCACTGCGCAGAACCGTCGAACGACGGCCTCGTGTACGTCTGCGACCGCGTCAACAACCGGCTGCAGGTGTTCAATTCCGACGGCACGTTCGTCGAGGAACTGTTCGTCAAGCCGATGAGCCTCGGCGACGGCTCGGTCTGGGATATTTCCTTCTCGCCGGACGAGGAACAGACCTACATCTTCCTGGCCGACGGCACGA
>CALKYK010000416.1 GCA_938003715.1 uncultured Gammaproteobacteria bacterium | reverse complement strand
TGACGCCGGTCTTGCCGCCGACCGAGGAATCGACCTGGGCCAGCAGCGTCGTCGGCACCTGCAGGAACGCGACGCCACGCATGTAGCAGGCGGCAGCGAAGCCGGCAATATCGCCGACGACGCCGCCGCCGAGTGCAATCACCGTTGCATCGCGCCCGGCGCGCATCTCGACCAGCGCGTCGATGACGCTGCCCACAGTCGCCATGGTCTTGTGTGCCTCGCCGTCGGGGAGCACGACGCGCTCGAGGCGGCAGCCCGGCAGGCAGGCGTCGAGCGACGGCGCATAAAGCGGTGCGACGGTTTCGTTGCTGACCACGAGGCAGTCGCGGCCGGCCAGGTACGGCGTCAGGTCGAAACCCTGGCGCAGCGGGCCGGCCGCGATGTGGATCGGGTAGCTGCGCTCGCCGAGTTTAACTTCGAGGTTTTTGCTGGTATCCAATGCGCCGTGCCGGGTGAATATCCGGCACAGGTTAGCGCGAGATCAGGCGGAATGCAGGTCCTGGAGCGTCCGCTGCACCTCGGCGGCGACCGCGCGGACCTTGCGGCCGTCGGTGTCGACCGTGAGGTCCGCGACTTCACGGTACAGCGGGTCGCGTACTTCCATCAGCGCGGACAATACTGCTTCCCGATCGTCGCTGTCCTCGAGCAGCGGCCGGTCCCGGCCGTGCCGCGTTCGGGCGAGCTGCTGGCGAACGCTGGTGTAAAGGTAGATGACGAAACCTCGCGCGCCGAGCTGACTGCGGTTGTCGGCGTCGAGGATAGCGCCGCCGCCGGTGGCCAGAACGATACCCTGGCGCTGCGTCAGTTCGTCGATGACCTTGCTCTCGCGGCTGCGGAAGCCTTCTTCGCCTTCCTTCTCGAAGATGAACGCGATATCGACGCCGGTACGACGCTCGACTTCCTCGTCGGAGTCGACGAACTGCAGGTGCATCAGGCGGGCGAGCTGGCGCCCGACGGCGGACTTGCCGGCGCCCATCGGCCCGACCAGGAATACGTTCTGTGGCGTCGGCATCGTTCGCTGGCGCAAAGGAGAAAGCCAACCCGGGGGTTGGCTTTCTGTGATCCTGCTTAGTTCGTGTCGGCGCAGGTATTGGTCGGGGCGCCGTCGCCGAACGGGCTGATCTGTCCGGGCGGCGATTCGTTCTCGTCGTCGACGTCCTCGCCGTTGATCGGCAGGATGAACACGCTCGCCTCGGCGAACTCGGTGCCCTGCACCGACGTCGTCGCTTCAAGCGTCACCTGGACCCAGCGCGCAAACTCCTGCGGGTAGAACACGTCGACGATGCCGAAGCCGGCATTGTCCGTGATGAACGTGCCGCCGGTGCCGTTCTGCGCTGCCGCGGTGGCAATGTTGCCCGCCTCGATTCGGCCGTTGGCGTTGTTGTCCTCGCCGGCATCGAGCACGCCGTTGCGATTGATATCCTCGTCAGCACACGGACCAACGGTGACGTTCTGGATCCAAGCACGTGCTACCGAATCATAGAACCAGAAACCCTTGAAGTAGTTGTTCGACAGGATACCGACCTGTACGGTGACGTCCGGCACACCGTTGCCCTGCGAGTCCGTGACCTGCACGACGAATTCCTTGCGGTATTGCGCCGTATTCGGTTCAAAGATGGAGTTACCGGTACCGATCGAGATGAACACTTCGCGTTGCGCAACCGTCAGCGCAACGCTGTCGTTGATCGAAGGATTGGACTGCACGGTACCCGTGATCACGACGCCGTTGTTCGCACTCGTCGTCGTGCTCGCGGTGTAGAAAGTCGTAGCCCGGCCCTGCGTATCGGTCGTCGCCGACGCAACGCTGAGCTGGCCGCCGGTCACGTCCTGCAGGTCGAAGTTCACGACCGCGTTTGTCACCAGGTTGTTCGCCGGATCGCGCACGATGGCTGTGATTGCGCTCTGCTCGCCGGGGCCCAACGTGAATGGGTTTGCCTGCACGTCGATCGTCGCCGGCGTGGTGGCAATGAACTGAACCTGTACCTGCGTCGACGTGCCGCCCGCGTTCGTTGCCGTGATGACGGCCGGACCGGCGTTCGACGACTGGATGCTGACCGAAGCCACGCCCGAAGCATTGGTCACCGCGGAGCCGGCGCTCAGCGTGCCACGTGTGGCGCTGAAATTGATGAGCTGCCCGACCTGCGGCGCACCGCCGACGGTCCAGGTCAGGTTGACCTGCACCGGCGTGTTCAGGTTGATCTGCGTGCCGGCAGCCGGCGCCGTGATGGCAAAGCTGTCGCTCGAGACCGTGACGTTTTTCTGTGCGGTCAGGCCGAGAGCCGTGGCGCTTACCTGGTCCGGTCCGGAGGCGGTGGCCGTCAGCGTGAACTGCGCCTGGCCGCCGAGGTCGGTGGTCAGCGACGTCGCGGACAGGCCGTTGCCGGTGCTGGACGAGATATTGACGCTGCGGCCGGGAATACCGTTACCTGCGGCATCGGACAGCACGACCGTGTAGGTCGCCTGGTCGTTTTGTGGCAGCGCAGAGGGCCCCGTTACCGTCAGCGTGGTCCCGGTGACGTTGACCACGACGTTGCCGGTCACACCATTCGCATTCGCGGTGACGGTGATCGGCCGGTTGGTCGGGTCGCCGCCGCGTGTCAGCGTCGCTGTGACGATGCCATTCGAATCCGAAACGGGACTCGGCACGGTCAACGTGCCCGAATTCGTCGCCAGGATTACCGTTACGCCTTCCATCGCGACGTTGTTGGCGTCCTGCACGATCGCGGTGATCGTAACTTCCTGCCCGGCATCCGACGGCAGCGACGGGCTGCTGGTCAGTACCGTAACGGCTGACACCGCCGGTCCCGGACCGGGCCCCGGGCCAAGCGGATTCGACAGCGTGCTGCCGCCGTCACAGCCGGCGAGCGCCAGTACCGCGACGATGGTTGCGATTCTTGAAAGTATCCTCATTGCTACAAGTCCTTGCGTGGCCGTTCCGGAAGGCTAATCGAGCCTCAGTAGATGCTCGAACCCTCTGTGAGAATTCTCGGCGTAACGAAAATCAACAGCTCTGCCTTGTTCGACACGTTCGTGGTCGACTTGAACAGATTCCCAACCCCCGGAATGTCGCCCAGCAAGGGCACCTTGTTTATAGTTTCGCGCCGCTCGGTTTCGTAAATGCCGCCGAGCACCACGGTTTGTCCGTCTTTGACGAGTACCTGCGTTTCCACGGCGCGCGTGTCGATGCTCGGCACGAGACCGCCGGTCGCGGAAGGCGTCAGCTCGCCGACGTTGTCCTTGCTCACGAGCAGGTCCATGATGATGTTGTCGTCCGGCGTGATCTGCGGCGTCACCGTCAGGCTCAATACCGCCTTCTTGAACTGCGTGGTCGTCGCGCCCGAAGACGCCGATTCCTGGTACGGAATTTCCACACCCTGTTCGATGCGCGCTTCTTTCTGGTTCGCCGTGATGATGCGCGGCGTCGACACGATCTCGCCGCGGCCTTCGGCCTGCAGCGCGGTCAGCTCGAGGTCGACGATGTAGTCGGCATTCAGGACCGCCAGAGCCAGGCGTCCGGCCGGATTTTCGATCGGCACGTTGACGTTGTACCGGTCTGTGATCGTCGGCGCGGTCACCGGGAACGGCGTACCGCTGTTGGCCAGGTTGTCCAGCGCGGAACCGACGATGACGTCGGCGCCCTGGCCGGAGCCGGTGACCGCGATCAGGCCGTCCGATGAATTGTCGTCGACACCCGTGACGCCGAAGCGCGCACCGAGGTCGCGGCTGAAGTCGTCGTTGACCACGACGATGCGCGACTCGATCAGCACCTGTCGAATCGGGATATCGAGCGTGCGCACGAGGCGGCGCACGTCCTGCAAGCGGTCGGCCGTGTCCTGCACGAGCAGCGTGTTGGTGCGATCGTCGATCGCGACGCTGCCGCGATCCGACAGCATCGCGTTGCCGCCCTGCCCGCCGCCGATCAATGCGGCAAGGTCGCCGGCCTTCGCGTAGTTGACCTGCAGGAACTCGGAGTACAGCGGTTCGAGTTCCTGGATGGCCTGCTTCGCCTCGAGATCGGCCGTCTCGCGCGCCGCGATTTCCTCGGCGGGCGCGACGATGATGACGTTGCCGTTCTCGCGCATGTCGAGACCCTTGGTCGTCATCACGATGTCGAGTGCCTGGTCCCACGGCACGTTACGCAGCCTGAGCGTGACGTTGCCCTGTACCGTGTCGGACACGACGATGTTGCGGCCCGACGTTTCTGCCAGGAGCTGCAGTACGGCGCGCGTCTCGATGTCCTGGAAGTTCAGGGTGAGGCGCTGGCCAGAGTATTCCTTGGTCTCGGAAAACAGCGACGAAACCTCGTCGTCCTCTTCCACGGCCGGGTTGATCTCGATCGAAAACTCGTTGTCGGACTGGTACGCAAGCTGCTCGTAGTTGCCGTCCGCAGAAATCACGATGCGCGTGTCGAGATTCGTGCGCAGCGTGTCCACCGTCGTGACCGGCGTCGCGAAGTCGGTGACGTCGAGACGGCGCATCAGCTCGTCGGGCAGCGCGGTGTCCTTGAAGATCGCTACGACGCGGCCACCTTCCTGGCGGATGTCGACCGGCGTCGACGGGTCGCTCACCGTCACCATGACGCGACCGCCGCCGTCGCGGGTGCGACGGAAATCGACGTGGCTGACCTGGCGGGCGGCGCTCGCGGCGAACGACGGCGATCCGGTGGTTGGCGCCGGGCTGCCGGCGAACTGGGTCGTGCCGGCATCGGCGGCATCGCCGCCCAGCGTGACAAAAATGGTGTTGCCGCTGCGGCGCGTGTTGTACGGCACCATCGTGTCGAGGTTCAGCACGACGCGGGTGCGGCCGCCTGCCTCGGCGGTCAGGACCGTGTCCAGCGGGCCGAGGTTGACGTCGCGGCGCCGCGACGACAGGCCGAGGGAGGTTTCCGGCAGGTCGAGCGCAATGCGCGCCGGATCGTCGATCGTGAATGCCAGCGGCTCGGGAGCGGTGCCGGTCAGGATCAACTTCAGCTCGACGCGCTGCCCGGGAAGGCTCTGTACCTGGATGTCCTGCAGGCGATTGGTCTCCTGCGCGTTGGCCGTGAGGCCGCAGAACAGCAGCAGCGCCGCAGCGAACTGCGTGACCGTACGTCGGTTAGCAATGCCGATCGCCGGCTTCGATGTGAAAGTCATGCCAAATACTCCCAGTTCCATTCAGGCATCAGTCCGCCAGACCGACAGCGGCTTCGCGTTCCAGGTAGCCGCCGATCCCGTCGGAAATAATTTCAACCAGCTCGATTTCGGAATCCGTGATCGCCACGATCCGGCCGTCGTTCTGGCCCATGTAGTTGCCGGGCACCACGCGATGGATCAGCCCGTCGGACGTCTGTATCAGCCCGTATTGCGTTTCCCCGAGCTGCAAGGTGCCGACCATGCGCAGCGTGTCGAGCGGGAATTGCTCGAGGAATTCGCGGCTGCGTTCCGGGTCCGGCCGCGTTCCGCCGCCCGCAACACCCACCGCAGCCTGCGGCGAATCGGGGACGAACGGTGAGCGCAGGCCCTCGGCATCCGCGGTGTAGGTATACACCTCGTACGGCGTGATCTCGGGCAGCGGTTCGATACGGCCGCCGGGACGCGCCTTGACTTCGTTGACGTACTGGTCGAGGTCGTCCATGTCGCCGCCGCAGGCGCCCAGCACCAGGCCGGCAGCCGCGGCGAGGACGACGTTTCTCGAGAAGAACAACTTCATGATCAGTCGGCCTCCTCATCCAGGTAGCGATAGGTCTTCGCCGTCACCTGCAGCGTCAGCTGGTCGTAGTTGTCCGGGTCGTCCGGCGTGATGTTGATGTCGTGCAGCGTCACGATTCGCGGCAGCGCGGCAACGCCGCTGACGAAGTTCGCGATCTCGTGAAAGCCGCCCGAAAGACTGATCGTGATCGGCTTCTCGGCATAGAAGTCCTTGGGTACTTCCGGCTGCGGCTGGAACAGCTTTTCCTGCAGCCCCGCGGCGAGACCGGTCTGGGAAATGTCGACGATCAGGCTCGGGATCTCGGTTTCGCCCGGCAGCTGGCGGAGCATCGTGCCGAACGACTGCTCCATCTGCGCGAGCTGTGCCCGATACGCGTCGTAATTCGCCGCCTTGCGCTGCTTGTTCTCGAACGACACGCGCAGCGTCTGCTCTTCTTCCTGTGCGCGCTGCAGCGCCGGCGCCTTGTCCTGGATGATGGTCCAGTAGATGCCGAGGCCAACGACGATCAGGAATACGATGCCGATGACGCCGGCGCGGAACG
>CALKYK010000415.1 GCA_938003715.1 uncultured Gammaproteobacteria bacterium | reverse complement strand
ATCGTGGGGTGGGGCAGCGTGGGTATCGGCGCCTCGCCGGACGGGTCCTTCTGCGAGGGGCCGGCTTTCCAGTCGTCGTAGGCGCGCTCAAGTCGCTCCATCGAGTCGATGAAGTCCAGGTCGCCCTGCAGCAGCGGGCTGTTTTCCGGCAGCGCCGGAAACGTCGGCATGCCGCCGAGCGCGATGTTGAGTTTCCCCGACGAGCCGCGAATCTTGAAATGCTTTACGCGCTGGTAGAAGTCCTCGTCGAGATCGCTCCTGTCCATGCACCTTAAAAACGTGTTCTTGATGTCCATCGCGGACACGACGATGCGCGCGTCGATCTCCTCGCCCGAGGACAGCGCAACGCCGGTCACCTTGCGATCCTTGACGAGGATCCTTTCGACGCCGGCATCGGTCCGGATGGACCCACCGTAGGACTGGAACGACTTGCTGATCGCGCCGGCGACTGCGCCCATGCCGCCGCGCGCGAAACCCCAGGCGCCGACGTTGCCGTCCACGTCGCCCATCGCGTGATGCAGCAGCACGTAGGCGGTGCCCGGTGAATAGATGCCCAGCGCGGTGCCCTGTATGCCGCCGCCGGACAGCGCCGCCTTGATGACGTCGGTCTCGAAATACTCGTCGAGAAACTCGGCGATGCTCATGGTCCAGAAGCGGATCGTGTCGTAGATGCGCTGCTCGTCCATCTCGTACAGCTTGCCGCCGAGGTAGGCCATCTCCTTCAAGTCGCGCGGCCTGAACGAGGTCGGGTCCGGCGGCGTCCGCAACAGGAAGTCGCGGATGAAGCGGCACTGCCGCATCGTGTCCGCCGAATAGCGCTCGTACGCGTCGGCATCGCTTTGCGAGAACCGGGCCAGTTCGCGATAGAGAACCTCGGCATCGTCGTAGTGGCCGAAGTAGTCGCCGTTCTCCATCAGGATCGTGTCACCCGCGTACGGCGTGACCTGCAGGCCGTGCCGTGCCAGCTCGAGATCGCGATAGATCTCAGGGCGAAGCAGGCTGCAGACGTAGGAACAATTCGAGTAGATCCAGTCCTCGTGCAGGTTGCGGCTGACGGTCGCGCCGCCGATGTACTCGTTCTTCTCCAGGCACAAAACGTCGAGCCCGGCTTTCGCGAGATAGGCGGCGTTGGTCAGGCCGTTGTGACCGGCGCCGATGACGATGGCGTCGTAGGTCTTCATGCGTCGATCAGCTTACCTGTCTCGCAAGGCGACGCGCAGGGCTAGTTCAGCTCGTGCACGGCCCGGTACGCCTCTTCGATCGCGGACTCCGTCATCGCGTCCGACGCGGCGTCGTGGGCGGCGAAGGCGATATTGCCGACGCGCTGCCGCGCCTCGACCCACGGGCGGCGCTCGTGACGCCAGTACTTGTCCCACCATGCGACGTCGTTCGTCTCGGGGTCGTAGGAGTACGCGTAGCCGTGCGGCCAGCGGTTGACGGTAATGCCGGCGATGTCCCGCGCCGGGTCGAAGCCGCCGGGACCGAGCATGCGCCCGAGCTGGTCGCGGATGTTGCGCTCGAAGGTTTCGAACGACGTCTCCAGCAGGGCCTGGCGACCGGCGCGAAACTGTTCGGGTGCGGGCAGCCCCGGTGCGAGCGGCACGTTGCTCAGGTGCAGCACGACCGGCTCGTCGGGCGACAGCGAAAAGCGGTAGTCGCCCATGCTGACCGGGTGCGTGAAGCGCACGACCTGGAAGAAACTGCCCGGGCAATAGGCGGTGCGGATGCCGAGCTCGGCCAGGCTTTGCCAGTTGCGGATCAATGCCTTCGTGACGACCAGCGGTGCGCGCGCAGATTTTTTCAGCGCGTCGGCCTGCGATTCGGGCACCTCCGGGCACACGTACGGCACCATCGAATGATAGCCGGCCCAGATCACCTGCTTCGCGGTCACGATGTGCCCCTCGCCGCTGCTCACGTAGGTCACGTCGACGTCGGTGTCGAGTTTCCCGCCCTGGTGATGCAGGCGCACGGCCGTGCTGTTCAGCCGGATGCGGGTAGAGTTTTCGGGCCGGTCGAGTTCGGAATAGTCGAAGCGCGCGGTGACGATGTCGTCCATCGTGTTGCCCGGCGCCACCGACGGGACGAGCTTTCGCACCAGCAGCCGCGCGATCGATGCGTTGCCGTCGGGGAAGTAGAAACCGCCGTCGTCGTACACACTATCGTCGACGTCGTAGCCGATGTCCATGCCGGCGAAGCCCGGCAGGCCGTCCATCCAGGCCAGCCAGGCGGGCATCGCATCGGCGCCGATCGCCCAGACCGAGTGCGGCCATTTAAGGATGAACGCGAGCACCTCGTCGCCGATGCCGGCAAACTTCGAGAGGTAACCGCTCCACGTGTGCGACTCGAGCACCGCGCGGCGCTCGTCCGTGGACATGCCGGCGAGGTAGTCCTCTTCGTCGGCAAACAGGCGTTCGAGCTGGGCTTTTGCCGGCCCCGACAGCGGCAGCTCGGCAAGCGAATCGGCGAATCCGTGCTTGCCGCGCGCGAGGTAGTCCGCGCCGAAGGTTTCCCGGTCGAAGAACGTCACCCGGCCGTTGCCGTACGGCGCGAAGAAGTCTTCATGGTAGACCTCGCTGTGGCGGCTGACGTCGATGCCCAGCTCGCGTACCACCTGCTTGGCAACGGCGGGATAAGAGTCCGGGGCTTCCATCAGCGTCGTGCCGCCGTAGCTCAGGAAAAGGCGGCCGTCGAGCGTGAACTCGTTGCGCTTCGCGTGACCACCGAAGTCGTCGTGGTTGTCGAGAATCAGGATTCGCGCGTCCGGATTCACGTCCCGGTGGTGAATGTAGGCGGCCGACAGTCCGCTGATGCCCGCGCCGACGATGACGAGGTCGTAGTGCTCGTTGGTCTCTTCGGCGGGCCACTGCTGTCCGCGGGCTGTAGCATGCGCGACCTCGAACGAACCCGGGTGGGATCCGCGCATACCGGTCAATGCCGGCGGATAGTAGCCGGGTGGCAACGCGGGCACGGGTTCGCCGTTCCGCGCGCAGGCCGGGACGAGCGCTACGCCGATCGCGACGCTGATCCCATTCAGGAAATCACGGCGGGTAATGGCCCGGTCCATGCCCAGGCGCCGGTCTCGTGCGTCCATCTTCTCCCCCCGGTGGGCGCGTGCCGTTCAGGTTTTCGCTGTCACTCGTCGGGCGCTATCTCGGTGTAGTGCAATGCGACGATCTTCCAGGCGCCGTTTATCTTTTGCCACACCTCGCTCTCGAACGCGTTCGACTCGCTGACCGTGCCGTCCGCCCCGCGCATGCGGAAGTCGACGAAGTAGGACGTGATCGCGGCCTCGCCGCCCGGCAGCATGCGTATCCGCACGTCGGACAGCTCGTTCTTCTCGACGGCGTTACCGGCCGCGATGGTCGCCGTCCACTCCTCGTGGTACGCAGCGACGTCCTGTCGCGAACCGTAGAAGTAGATCATCGCGTCGTCGACGTAATAATCGAAATAGGCATCGACGTCATTGCCGGCATAGGCAGCGTTGAACGCTTCCATCGCCGCGCGCACCTCGGCTTCCGCCGCGCCGTGCTGGTCGGCGAGCGCAGGCAACGAGATCAGGGCAGCGGCGAGCAGTATCGGTATCTTTCTCATCGGATCGGCCGGTTCATTGACTGAATCTTTTTCTCACTTGCCCAATATACTGGAGTTCCGATAGCCGCATAAGTCGGGGGCAGCCACCCTGCGGTTGAACCGCACGCCGGTGGGCTGCCGTTGCTTGACGGCGATCACAGTTCGGGCCCGGAAGGGTTGCCGTCCGGCGTCCGCGGCGCCCGGAGGCCGGATACTGAGACCGCCGTCTCAGACAGCTCAAGCGGCTGATTTTACAGTTGTTGATCGCCGCGGCAGCCTGGACCGACTCCATGCTCCTCAAGCAGATGATCGAAGCGCCGAAGACCTCGTCGAGCCTGGTGGTCTATGACCCGTTCCAGGGCTTCGATCGTGAGACGCTGCTGAAGGAAATCGTCGGCCTCGCGAACGCCGACGTCGAGGGACCGCGCAACATACTCTTTGGCGTCAACCCCGGCGCGCTGAACGGCAGCCCGATCGTCGGCATCCCGGAAGAAGCGATAGGCGAACTGAAGCGTGCACACCGGCTGGTGTCCACGATGGTCGAGCCCGCGCTTGACCTGGCTTTTATCTTTGATCGCATCAACGGCAAGCTCGTCGGTGCACTGGAGATCGACGGCTGCGAGTTCGGCCCGTATTTCCTGGCGCAGGACCTGTCAGACGAGCTGAAACGCGGCACCTGCTGGATACGCGAGGACCGCGAAGTCACCGAAGTCGACCGGCGTTCGCTATTGAACGGCCACACAGTCGCGACGGAAGAGGCGGCGCTGCCGGCGCTATCGCCCGACGACGTCAACGTTTCGATCGGTTTCAACGAAGATCCCGACTGCGAGTTCATCGAGGTTGAGGTTCCCGATACGTCCGACCCGCCCTTCGACGAGGACGGCAACGACACCGGCGCCACGACGAAGACGACGAAAATCACGCAGGCGTTCAAGGATACGGTCAGCACGATGACCACGCAGATGCTGAGGCTTGCGAAGTCGAAGAAGTCGTCGGATACGGAATCGGTCGACGTCGAGGATTTCGAAAAGCAGATCGCCGAGGCGGCGAGGAAGCATTACTTCTACGAAGAGCGCGCCGTGAAGATCGATCTGTGTATTCGCAACGACGGTGACGTCGACATCGGAGAGTTGCGCGTCGAACTCGGCTGTCCGTGCCTCGAGGGATTCGATATCGCGGACCGCGTGTACACGAGCCCGTTCGACAAGCGCTCGGAGGTGGAGGTCAGGAAGCTCGGCTACCCGGAGGTGAAGCGCAAGGACGGTGCGATCTTCGTGCGCACCACGGTAGAAGAACTCGAAGCGGACAAGAGCCGGCCGCTGTTCCGCACCTCGCTTCGTCTTGCAGTCGGGCCGAAAGCGCTGGGCCGCAAGGTCGCGCTGGGCTACGTGCTGCGCGGTTCCGACGGCACCCGACTCGGCGACGGCCGGCTGAAGATTCGCCTGGGCCAGAAGCCGAAAGGCGAACCGAGCGACGCCGCCACCCACTACCGCAGCCTGGACGACGAATAGGGGTCGGACCCCGGTTCTCACTGCGGCAGATGCGCATCCGCTCGTTGCGAGTACGCCGGGCTTCTCCGCACCTGCTATATTGATGCCATGAACTTGCGTGCCTTATCACAGGTACGTCGTTACCTGCTCCTCCTGGCGGGCGCTGCCGGCGCCGGCTGCCCGCTCCTCGCGGCCCATGCACAGGAAATAGCGGACCCGTCATTCGATAACGCGAAACCAGTCGAGGAGATCGTGGTAGTGGTCGGCCGGGACGGGAACCGGGTCGATCTCGATGCGCTCCTGCGCGACCAGTTCCGGCTGGAAGTGATTCGCGCGATTCTCCTGGAGCAGCACAAGCAGGAAGAGGAATCCTGGCGTTTGCGGCTGCGCTCATCGATGCAGCGCAACACGTCTCGCATCGCGTGGGGCTACGACGCGCAAACCGAGGCCGCCCGGTTCCGGTATGCGCAGGCCGATTTCCTGCCGATCGATCGCGTCCGGCCGGCGACGATCTTCAGCATTCGCTTCTGACGAAAAGGCGTCGAACCGCGATTACCGATTGCGATTCGACACCGTTCTTCCGCACGCTGTTAATATCCGCTGCATGAACATGCCTGGCCTGATACGGCGCATCGTGTCCGTTGTTGCGTTGTCGTTCGTCGCGGCGACGTGTGCGGACTCACAGCGTATCGAGACTTTGAAGCCCGGCGTGCTCACCGTCGCCGTCACGTCGGGCACGCCGACGGACGAGTACGACCCGCAGCTCTGGATACGGCGCTACGTGGAAAGGTTCGCCGAGGAGCACGAGCTCGCAATCGACTGGATGGTCGTGCCCTTCAACGAGTCCTGGCTGCTGGCCGGCCGGGACGAGGTCGACCTGGTGGCGACGAACGTCGCGAGCTTTCCCGACCGCGTAAGCGAAGGCGGAACGTTTTCCGCGCCTTTCCTGTACGAGCGACGTGCGTTACGCATTCACCCGGAGGACAAGGGACGTTTCGAGCACATCGACGACTTCGTCGGCAGGACCGTCGGCGTCGTGTCCGGCATGGCGGCGGAACGCGACGTCGACCGGCGTGCACCGGAGGGTGTCATCGTCTGGCGAACCGAGACGTTCATGCAGCTCTACGAGGCGTTCGACGCCGGGGAAGTCGACGCCATCGCCGAGGCCGAGTACTACTCGCTCGACGGCGAGGTCATCCCGTCGCACGGCGACGAGGTGATCCTCATCGACCACCACGACCTGAACCCGGGCCAGCGCGAGGAGTCGGTTTTCGTCGTGCGCGACAAGAGCACGAACCTGCTCGCCGCAGTGAATGCCTTCATCGACCGGACCCGCTTCCCGCTTACGGAGTAGACAAGCGTATCTTTTTGTAACCGCACCGCTGATTCTTGCGAAAAAGCGTTACGCTTCCCGGTCCTGAAAAACCCCGAGTGCGGCACCTGTCACAACAGGTGCATGGTTTTCACATGCCGGAACCACAACGACAACGAAGCATGGACCTGGTGCCGAAGTCCCACGGCAATGCCGACGGGAAAGGCACCAACGGCTTCCTGCGAGACTGGCATCACAGCCGGCCGCGAGGCGTCGTAGCAAAACCGCCGCGTCGCGTGCTGGCCGAACTGTTCACGTCCCTGCTCGCCCTGTCGGCGGAATTCAGGTACCGGCCGGTGGTAAAGAATCCGAACTACCTGTATTGGGTCGACGGACGGTGGGTGCTGAGCCTGATTGCACCCGAAGAGTGGTCCGATGCCCGGCGCGAAGGTTTCGCCGGCACTGTCGTGCTGCAGCCCGACATGACATGGACGATTACGCCGTCGAAACATTTGAGCGGCGACAGTCCCGTCGCTACGGCGCTGCGCCAGTTCTACGAAGAATTTGTCGAAAACCTCGATACCGATCGGACGTTCGAAGAGATGTTGCCGTTTCACGTCCGTGCACTTCCCTACTACCAGCGTTTGTACGCCAGCGGACTGAGCCGGTCGCTGCGCGCCGCTGTGTCATCCGACGACCTGGCTTCTGCAAGCTGCCGTCAATGGCGAATGCAGATCCGCGGACGGGATGCCGCAATGCTCGCGCAGCAGGCCTGAGCGTTTGGCGTGCAAACCACTACACTCATTATTGGAATCCTGATGACCAGCCTTGCCATCGCATCACCAAACGACGACGACCCGACACCAGTGGAAGATCTCCTGATCACAGACTTCGGCGCCGGCCTGTCCGACCTCGGCTGGTACGTGGTCAACGACGGCGTGATGGGCGGGCTCAGCGAAGGCGGATTCGAGCTGAGACCGGGTGAGCTGCTTTTCACCGGCAAGACGAACACGAACGGCGGCGGGTTCAGCTCGATTCGCACCATGCCCGTTGCCCTTAACCTGTCGGATTTCGAAGGGATTCGATTGAAGATACTGGGCGACGGCCGCCGCTACACATGGCAGTTGACGACAAACGCAATGTGGCGTGGCAGGCCGGTGAGCTTCTGGGCCGAATTCGATACGCGGGACGAGGAGTGGGACATCATTGACATACCTTTCTCCCGGTTCGAGCCACGGTTCCGCGGGAGGGTAATCGATGGACCCGCACTCGACCCCGGTCGCATCACGGGCCTGGACATGATGATCAACGACGGGAAGGACGGAGCCTTGGCAGCAAGCCTGGCTAGCGTCGG
>CALKYK010000414.1 GCA_938003715.1 uncultured Gammaproteobacteria bacterium | reverse complement strand
TCTCGCCGGTTTCGGCAACGAGGCCCTGATCACGATCTGCCTGCTGCTGATGCTGGCAAAAGGCATCGAAGTCAGCGGCGCGCTGCGGCCGATCGGACGTTTCCTGACCGGCGTGTGGCTCCGGAACCGGTCGCTTGCACTCCTCGCGACGCTGGCGATCGCGGCGTTCATTTCGGCGTTTGCGAACAACACGCCGATCGTCGTCATGCTGCTGCCGATCCTCGTCGGCGTTGCGCACCGGATCGGCATTGCGCCGTCAAAGATCCTCATGCCGATCGGTTTCGCGACGATCATCGGCGGCATGAGTACGACGATCGGCACGTCGACGAACCTGCTGGTCGTGTCGGTATCGGAACAGTACGGCATGCCGCGACTCGACATGTTCGATTTTGCCTATCCGGCCGTGCTGGCAGGCGGCATCGCGATGCTCTACCTGTGGCTGGTATTGCCGCGCATCCTCCCCGAGCGTCCGTCGCTGCTCGCCGGCACGGAGCCGCGCATATTCGACTCCGTCGTCACGATCACCGACGGAAGCCCGTTCGCCGGGGAGACCTTGGCCGTCGTGATGCGACGGATCGGCGAACAGATACGATTCACGCGTATCGAGCGCGGCCAGGCGCTCGAACTGGTGCGCCTGCCGACGCTCAGGCTGCAGGCGGGCGACCGGCTGCATATCCGCGGTACGCCCGAGTGCATCCAGATCGCACAGGAAGCGTTCGGTGCGACCCCCGGCGCCGACCAGCCGAAGCGTGCCCCCGACGAGCGGCTGGTCGAAATCGTCGTCACCCGCGATTCGCCGCTGCATTCGCGACGCCTGTCGCAGCTGCGCCGCGACACGCTGCGCGGCCTGCATCCGATCGGCTGGTACCGGCCCGGCCAGCGTCGCGTCACGACCCTGAAGCGCACCAGCGATCCGCTGCTGCGCACCGGCGACGTGCTGCTGATGCAGGGCAACCGCCACGACATTCACTTGCTGATGGAAAAACCGCACATGCTGGTCCTCGCGCGCAGTATTCACGTGCCTCGACGGGCGAAAGCGGCATTTGCGATTGCGGTGATGGCAGGCGTGGTCGTCGTCGCCGCGCTCGGCATCATGCCGATCATCGCGAGCGCGCTGTGCGGTCTCGGGCTGATGCTGGTCGGCCGCTGCCTCACCTGGCAGGAAGCCTGGAGTTCGCTGGATACCCGCCTCGTGCTGGTCATCGTCGCCAGCCTGGCGATGGGCAATGCGCTTGTCGGGACCGGCGCAGCCGCGGAAATGGCGCATGCATTCGTTGCCGCGGTAGAGGGCATGCCGCCACCACTCGTCCTGTCCGGGCTGCTGCTGGTGACGTCGTTGTTGACGGAGGTCGTGACGAACAACGCGATTGCAATCATCGCGACGCCGATCGCGATGAGCGTCGCCGCCGAATTCGGCCTGTCCCCGGTGCCGTTCGTGCTCGCGGTGCTGTTCGGCGCGAACATGAGTTACCTGACGCCGATTGGTTACCAGACGAACCTGCTTGTAATGAGCGCCGGCAACTACCGCTTCGCCGACTTCTTCCGGGCCGGCCTGCCGCTGCAGATCATCCTTTGGCTGTCGCTGTCCGTGCTGCTGACGCGACTCTACCTGTAGCGCCCGGCTTGGCGCCTACTCTTCCGGCTGCGCCCGCCGACGTTCGAGGTCGCGCAGTTCGTGCTGCAGCCTGGCTCGGCGCAGGATCGCTTCTGCAAGGTCGGGGTTCGCCGCGGCAAGTTCCAGCATGATTTCGTTCAGCTTCTGCCGGTGCCGCTTCAGTTCGCCTTCGGGCAGCGAGAAATCCGGGCTGTTCGCGGCGTCGTCCCACGCCTCCAGCGACACGTCGCGTTCGAATGCCGGCCGGCACACGCGCTCCGAGATATTGCTCGCCGGCCGCTTCTCACGGCGGCAGTGGATGTCGTACCGGGAATCGGTATTCAGCTCGTTGTAGAGGCCGTACAGCACCTCGTCGGCGACACGTATTTCCTGCCGGATGCTGACCTCGGAGCGGGGCGCGACGACGGTGATTTCGTCGATCGGCTCGCCTTCGTTCGGAACGGGAGACTCGTTCTCCGGTGTTTCCGCTTGCTGGGCGAGAACCGCGCCGCAGGCAAGCAGCGCGAGCGCGGCACAGGAGCCGGTCCCCGTCGTTCTTTGCATCGTACTCTCCGGCGGTGCGATTTTGCACACTGCAAATTGTGACAGCGAAACGCGACAGTAATTCGACCGAATTGCTGTGGGCAGGTCTGACAAGCCGTTACGGCTGCTGCGATTCCCGCAGGAACGGCACGAAGCGCACCGGTATCACGTCCTCGGCCGCGAGGTTCCCGGAGGCGTCTTTCGTCAGTCGCTTGAGGACCTGGGTCTCGTACACCGGCCCGACCGGAATCACCATGCGCCCGCCCGCTGCGAGCTGCTCGAGCAGCGGCCGCGGTATCTCCTCCGGCGCCGCGGTGACCAGGATGACGTCGAACGGCGCGTGCTCGGGCCAGCCGGCATAGCCGTCGCCGATCCGTACCGAGACGTTGTCGTAACCGAGGCGCTCTAGATCGGCGGCGGCGCGCCGTCCGAGCATCTCGATGATCTCTATCGTATACACCTCGTCCGCCAGTTCCGACAGGACGGCCGCCTGGTAGCCGGAGCCGGTGCCGATTTCCAGCACCTTGTCCGTGCGGGCGACGTCGGCGAGATCCGTCATCAGCGCGACGATGTAGGGCTGCGAAATCGTCTGCTCGGCGCCGATCGGCAGCGGATGATTGGCATAGGCGTGCGGCCTGACGCTTGCCGGCACGAACTCGTGCCGCGGAACCCTGCCGATGATCTCCAGTATTTCCTCCGACAAGTGCGGCACGCCGTAGTCTTCGGCAAGCAACGCCTCGAAGCGGAGCGTCTCGACCAGCGCCCGACGCTCCGCCTCGTAATCGGGCGGGTCCTGTCCACACGCGCTGCCCATCGCCAGCGTGGAAGCGAGGATACAGGTGGGTCTGGTCAGTCGGTTCATGGCATTGCGCTCCGGGCGGATTCATCGAGCTGCGCCAATGCGGCACGCCAGCGCCCGTGCTCGTCCCGGATACGGTCGACCCCCGTCCGGTCGAAGATGAACGGATACTTCGCGAGCGTTTGCGCATGCGCATCTGCCTGGTCCGCGCAGCAGTCTTCGACCACGCAGGCCAGGAAGCCACGCTGCGCCGCCGCCGCCGCGGTAAGCAACACGCACACCGACGTTTGCAGGCCGGCAAGAAGAAGAATCCTTTTGTCCGACGCATCGAGCCAGCGCGCAAAGTCCGGCTGCAGGAACGCATCGAACGTTTGCTTGACGAACACCTGCTCGCCGGGTGCGGGCCTCGCGCACGGAAGCACCTCCGCGCCCGGTGTGCCGGCGACGCAGGGAATGCCGTCGCCGAGCCGGTAGCGCAGCATCCAGTCCGTGCGGTCCGGTTTGAACGCCGCATGCAGGTGCACGACGTCGATGCCCTCGGCGCGGCACAGTGCCAGCAGGCTTGTCACGTTGTGCTCGAAATCCGGATGGGCTGTCGCAATGTCCGCCGGCCAGAAGTCCTGCTGCACGTCGATCAGCAGCAGCGCATGGTCGTTCCAGTCGTTGTCGGTGGCGCTCATCGCGAGAAATATCCTAGATCCAATCCCGAATTAGGTACAGTGGCGATCGTCTCCTGCAAGCAGGGAACGGCAGATGCCGGACTTGACGGTTTCCAGGAAAGGCCCGGTCGTGCGCCTGTGCCTCGACCGACCGAAGGTGCGCAACGCGCTGTCGCCGGCGCTGCTCGAGGCGCTCATCGAGGCCTGCGGAGCGGTCGCGGACGACGACACCTGCTCGGTCGTGGTGGTCTCCGGCGCCAGCGGCAATTTTTCGGCCGGCGCCGATCTGCCGCAGTTCATGGCGGCGATCGGGCGTGACGCGCACGGCACGGCCGACCTCGGCCGGCGCGCGGCAGAGGCGCTGAAGGCGCTGCCGCAGGTATCGATCGCGGCCATCGACGGCTACTGCATCGGCGGCGGGATCGTTCTCGCGGCAGCCTGCGACCTGCGCATCGCGGCGGATGACGCCAGCTTTTCCATTCCCGAACTCGACGCCGGCATTCCGCTGTCGTGGGGCGGCATGGCCGACCTCGTGCGGCTGGTCGGCGAGACGCGCGCCCTGGAACTCGTGCTGACGTGCCGCCCGTTCACGGCCGCCGAGGCACGCGAATGCGGCTTCCTCAGCCGCGTTGCGCCGGCGGATTCCTTTGCAGATTCGCTGGCGTCACTGGTCGACACCGTGGCCGAAAAACCGCGCATCGTACTCCTGCAAACCAAGGACAAGATGCGGCGCATTCGCGCCGGCTCCTTCGACGCACGGCAGGACGCAGCCGCCATGCTGGATGCATTGGCGGACGAGGAGGCGCGGCAGGTGTCGCGCAACTACATCCGGACTCGCATCGGGCGATCCGGCGGCGAATAGGCGCCGTGGCAAAAGACCTCGCCATCATCGTCGTCCACGGCATGGGCGATACGCGCCCGGATTTCGACCGGCGACTGAAAGCGTTGCTCAAGCGCCGACTCGGCGCCCGCTCATGGGCGCGCGTGAGCTGGCAGAAGGTCTACTACCAGGCCGCGCTGCAGGAAAACCAGGAGCGCTACTTTCGCGAGAGCCGTCGCCGGGCGGACATCGACTGGCTGCGCCTCAGGCGATTCGTGCTGTACGGATTTTCCGACGCCGCGTCGATGCAGACGCAGCCGCAGCAGCGCGGCAGTGCGTACGAGAAAGTCCAGGACCAGGTGCTGGGCGCGATACGGAACGCCCGTGTGGCGCTTGCGGGACCGGACCGCCCGGTCGTCGTCGTCGCGCACTCGCTCGGCTGCCAGGTCATGTCGAACTTCATATGGGACGCACAGCAGCATAACGTGTCGGCGGGCGTGTTCCGCAAGGACGTCGCGGCGCCGGTCGGCGCCCGCGCTGCCGAAGACCGTTTCCTGCGCCTCAAGACGATGCGCTATTTCTTCACTTCGGGTTGCAACATCCCGATCTTCGTCGCCGGTATCGCACGCGACGACATACGGCCGGTGCTGGTCGACGCGCGTGGCTGGCAGTTCCGCTGGCACAACTACTACGACCCGGACGACGTGCTCGGCTGGCCGCTGAAGCCGCTCTGCCCCGCCTATCGCGAGGCGGTCGCGGTGGACGAAGCGATCAGCGTCGGCGGGCCGATCAGTAGCTGGACGCCACTCAGCCACACCGAGTACTGGGACGACGACGACTTCCTCGATCCGCTCGAGGCCGCGCTGCAATCCCTGCTCGAGCGCTAACGCGTCATATTGCTGGCGAGTGACTGCACCCGTTCCTTCTGCCGCTCCGCAACGATTGCGAGCCGGTGCAGGTCTTCGGTTTCCATCGCCAGCGCTTCCGCACACGGCCTGAGGCAGGCCTGGCGCTCGTCGAACGTCTCCGCGCTTTCGACGGCCGTCACGCCCGCGGCGACGACGAGCCCGAGCCGGTGCTCGCACTCGGTCTTCGGGAATGCGCGGTACTGGTAGGCCTGCAGCATCGGCGCCGGCAGGCCCCAGGTGCGCGCGAGCTCCGCCGTGACGATGCGGTGATCGGTGCCGAGCGCCTCACCGAAATGGCCGGCCAGACCATAGCCGACGCCCTCTTCCCGGAATCGGCGCAGCACCTCGTTCGTCCGCACCGGGTCGATGTGCACCAGCGCGAGCAGGCCGAGGTTGTAGCAGAGCCCGGCGGAATAGGCGAGATCGCGGATTTCGTCGCTCGCCGCCTCGTCGACGGCGGCGATCTTCTTGCAACAGTCGGCGGTCAGCAGGGACTGCGTCCAGAAGCGCTGCGCATCGAACTCCGGGCAGCGCTTGCGGCTGAACGTGTTCTGGATGGCCATCGCGAGCACCAGGGAGCGAACGGTGTCGACGCCCAGCACCCGCGAAATCGCCTCGCCGATGTGGGTGATCGGTTCTGCCAGCCCGAAGTAGGCGGAGTTGGCGAGGCCCAGCAGCTTTGCGCAGATGCCGGCATCGCTCTCGACGACTGCCGTGACCTTGTCGGCGTCGATGAACTCGTCGCCGAAGCAGGTGAGTATCTCCTGCGCCGTCGCCGGCAGCGGCGGCAGGGCCGCGATCGAGTTCGCAATGCGCTCGGCGGTGCTCGACGAATCTTCGGTTACGCTCATAAAGTCTCTATCCGACGTTAAGTTCAAGGAGGTTTCCGGTATCGCCAATGGCGCCGCTGCGCGGGAATCGCGGCGCCAGCACGAACGGCCGCCCGACGGCGAAGCCCTGCGCGTAATCCGCGCCGAGGTCGCGCACCAGCTCCAGCATCTCTTCGTTCTCGATGAATTCCGCGATGGTCTTCATGTTCAGCGTGTGCGCGATGTCGATGATCGACTTCACGAAGATGCGGTCGGTTTCGTCGTGCAGCATGTCACGAATGAACATGCCGTCGATTTTCAGGTAGTCGACCGGCAGCTTTTTCAGGTAGCCGAACGAGGACAGGCCGCTGCCAAAGTCGTCCAGCGCGAACTTGCAGCCCATCTCGCGAAGCGCGGACATCAGCTTGTCGGCCTCCGACACGCTGCGGATGACCGCCGTCTCGGTGATCTCGAAATTGATGGTCCCGGGCGGCAGCGGTGAGCGGCGGATCGCCTCGGTAAGGAACGATGCAAAGCGCTTGTCGCCGATGCTGGTGCCGGACAGGTTGATCCAGTAAGTGCGTTGATCGGCCTGGAACGACTGGTGTATGAAAAGCGTGTCGAGCAGGCTGCGCACGACCCACTCGTCCAGCTCGACGCTCAGGCCGTAGCGTTCCGCGGCAGGCAGAAACGCCCCGGGGGGAATGAGGCGCCGCGTTTCCGGGTCGCGCAGTCGCAGCAGTATCTCCAGCCGCTCGGGCTCGTCGAGCGACTCGTCGAGTGGACGGATCGTCTGCGCGTAGATCGCGAAGCGATTGTTCTCCATCGCATCGCGAAGCCGCTGCACCCAGCGCACCTGGCCGCGGTGCACGCGCGCCGAGTCCTTGTCGCCGTCGATCATGTGCACGCGATTGCGCCCCTCTTCTTTCGCCGCATAGCAGGCTGCATCCGCGAGCTGCTGGAGTTCGTTGATGTCGCCGAGCTCCCGATCGATGGGCAATCCGCCGATGCTGACGCCGATGCGATAGATCTCGCTGTCCCAGTGAAAGCGATGCTCGTCGATGCTCTTGCGTATCGACTCGGCGATGCGCTTCGCAACCTCCGGCGGGCAGTTCCAGAGGATGATGCCGAATTCGTCGCCGCCGAGTCGCGACACGATATCGTTGGCCCGAACGCTGTCGAGCAGGATCTCGCTCACCGAGCGCAGCAGCTGGTCGCCTGCGACGTGACCCGACGTATCGTTGACGACCTTGAAGTTGTCCAGGTCCATGAACATCAGGTAGCTGAGATGTTCATCCCCCGGACCCCTGTCCCACGCACGCTCCAGCTCGGCCTCGAACGCTCGGCGGTTCAGCAGGCCGGTCAGTTCGTCATCGCTCGCCTGGGATTCCAGCTGCACCGTGAGACTCATCAATTCGGTGACGTCCTGGATCTGCAGTACCGAGTACAGGAACTGCCCGGTATCGGACTTGATCGCGGAAAGGTTTACGACCGTCTGCAGAACCTCGTCCACATCGTTGTTGAACGTCAGCTTGTCGTCGAGCGTCTCGACGGTCAGGGACGTCAGCTCGGCGTAGCGTTCGATGAATCGTGCC
>CALKYK010000413.1 GCA_938003715.1 uncultured Gammaproteobacteria bacterium | reverse complement strand
ACTGTTCGAGCCGCTGCTCGAGGAAATCGCGCAGCCAATAGAGTGCGCTGCGACGGGTTGTCGGCCAGCTGAATCCATCCAGGCTGCCGGGATGCCCGGCGAAGTGCTCTTCGACCATGGCGCTGACTTCCGCAACCGTGTCGCCGCCGTCGCTTTCGGGGAGTGTCGGCGGGTCGACGTCCTCCGGCAGTTTGTTCCGGTTATCGGCATCGAAACTCCACTTGCCGCCGCGCGGCTTGCCGTCCCGCGTCAACAACATGCCCAGGCGCTTGCGTTCGCCCCGGTAGAAGTCGGCCATGCGCAGTTCTTTTTTGCCCTGGGCAAAATCGGCAAAGCGCTCCCGGCCGCAAAGGAACATTGGCGATGGCAACGTCCTGCGCTCGAGGCCGTTGTCGCGCGCCCAGTCGGTGAAGCGCTTTTCGAACGGCCTGTCCTCGATTTCGAAATGCACGATGCAGTCGATGTCGTGCTTGCTGACCACGCGTTGCAGGTGATCCAGGTACGACTTGTCGTCATCCGGGTCGAAACGCTGGTAGTGCACGCGGAATCCGCGCCCGTTCAGTTCCTCTCCATGCGCGCGCATCGCGGCGAAAAACAGCACCAGCTTCTGCTTGTGGTGCCGGACGTCTGCGCACAGATCGCGATGCTCGGCCATGAAGACGCGCGCGCCGTCGAAGTCGTCGAGGAAGCGCGGCGGGAAAAGCTGGTTCCCGAGTACCAGCACGAGTGTGCGATCGTTTGCCATTTGTCAGCTCCGCCGCAGCAAATAGTGCAGCGACTCTGCCGAAAAGGATTTCGGATCTCGCCCGATCAGCTGTGCCAGCACGTCCGGGCTTGCCGTATTGCCTTCGGCAAGCATCGTCAGCTGGTCCCGCGTCACGGGGCAAAACGGCAGCCAGTCCAGCGCCGCGGCCGCCAGGCGCATCAGCGGGATCGGCATCGGCAACTTCAGTTTCCTGCGTGCCGTTGCCGCGCCGATCCGATCCAGCATCGCGGACCAGGTGAGAATTTCCGGACCGCCGAGTTCCAGCGTCTGTCCGTACGTCTCGGGATTGCCGAGGGCGGCGACGAACGCGTCGGCCACGTCCTCGACATGCACCGGCGACATCACGACCGGGTCAGACGATGGCAACGTGCCGGTGCGAAACACAACGGCGGGAAGCGGCGGCGACACCATGTCACGGTAGAGCTGCGTCGCAAACTCCATCCTGCCGCGCGGATCGCCGAAAATGACGGATGGACGAAATATGGTCGCATCGAACTCGTGCTCGCGCACGTGACGTTCGGCGCGGAACTTTGTTTCCTGGTAGGGCGTTCCGGGCATGCGAACACCGTTTGCACTCATCAGCAGAAATCGACGGATGCCCGCCTCGGCTGCGAGGTCCGCGACCCGCGCCGCGCCTTCGTACTGCAGCGCTTCGAACGTAACGCCCTTCGAACGATTTTCGCGCAGGATACCGATGCAGTAGATCGCGGCATCGCAGCCATCGAGCGTCGCCGCTACCTCCGTGGCCGACTCGATCGAACCGCCCACGACACGACATTCGCTCGAACGCCGCACCTTGTCTTCGCTGCCGCTGCGGACCAGCAGCGACGGCTCGTGACCGGCATCGACGAGCGCATCGACGAGATAACTGCCGACGAATCCCGTGCCTCCGAACAGTGCAACGCGCATTCAAAGCTTCCGTTCACAACAACTGTATTACCGTAGCAGTCGGCGCGCATCGGTGCAGGGCCTGTTACAAATACTTACCGAATGCGTCCGGTGTTCGCATCGCCGTTACGTATACTGCAGTCCCCTTACCGGATCACTGCCATGGCCAGCAACAGACCCGTGATCGCGTGGTTCCGCCAGGACCTGCGCCTCTCCGACAATCCGGCCCTGACCGCCGCCGTGCAAAGCGGCTCGCCGGTGTTGCCGGTCTACGTGCTGGACGATGACAACGCGGGTGACTGGGCCATGGGCGCCGCCAGTCGCTGGTGGCTGCACCAGAGTCTTGCCTCGTTGAACGAGTCACTCGACGGCAACCTGCAGCTCTTCCGCGGCAAGGCCGACGAGGTCATCCCGAAGCTCGCAGAGGAGACCGATGCGAGCGGCGTATTCTGGAATCGCTGCTACGAGCCCTGGCGCATCAAACGCGACAAGAAGATCAAGTCCGCACTGAAAGAAAGCGGCACAAAAGCCGAAAGCCGCAACGGGTCCCTGCTATTCGAACCGCAAAGCGTGATGAAAGACGATGGAACGCCGTACCGCGTCTTCACGCCCTTCTACCGAAAGGGCTGTCTCGAAAACAGCCCGGCGCCGCGCGAACCGAGGCGCGCGAGCAGCATCGGCCAGTTCAGCCGTAAAGCGAAAGGCCTGTCACTCGACGACCTGGACCTGATGCCCGAG
>CALKYK010000412.1 GCA_938003715.1 uncultured Gammaproteobacteria bacterium | reverse complement strand
GTCTACGAGCAGTTTCTTCGGCGCCTACCAGTGCGCGATCGCGACACCCGAAGTCTGCGCAAACTCCTGCTCGTCGCGGCTCGCGCCCATCTGCTCCGGCCCGCGGCGGTACACGATGTCGACGAACTCGGCGCCGAGACGCTTGCACTGCACGGCGATGTCGATCGCGGTCATGCCGCCGCCGATGACGACCACCCGGCTCCCTCCCGGCACCTTTCCCTTGTCCTTGGCCTGTCGTAGCTCGGCGATGTAGTCGACCGCGTTCAGCACGCCGTCGGCCAGCTCGTCGTCGAGCTGCAATGAATTGACGTCGCCGAGACCGAAGCCGAGAAACACCGCGTCGAATTCCTTGCGCAGCGCATCCAGCGTAACGTCCTTGCCGAACGTCACGCCGTTCTTCACCTCGATGCCGCCGATCGACAGGATCCACTCGACCTCTTTTTGTGCAAAATCGTCAACCGTCTTGTACGCGGCGATGCCGTACTCGTTCAGGCCGCCGAGCTTCTTGTCACGATTGAAGATCACGACGTCGTGGCCACGCATCGCGAGCCGGTGCGCGCAGGACAGGCCGGCCGGTCCGCCGCCGACGACCGCAATCTTTTTGCCCGTGGTTTCGGCCCGCGAAAAAAGCTGGACGTTGCCGGCGAAGATCGGGTCGGTTGCGTAGCGCTGCAGCAGGCCGATCTTGACCGGTTTGTCCTCGTGCGTGTTGCGCACGCAGGCTTCCTCGCACAGCACCTCGGTCGGGCACACGCGCGCACACATGCCGCCCATGATGTTCTCCGAGAGAATCGTACGTGCCGAACCGCGGACGTTATCGCTGCGAATCTTCTGGATGAACGCGGGTATGTCGATGCCGGTCGGGCAGGCCGTCGTGCACGGCGCGTCGAAGCAGAAGTAGCAGCGATCCGCCTCGATCAGCGCCTCGGGACGCGACAGCGGCGGGTGGATGTCGCTGAAATTTCGAGCTATTTCTTCCGCCGACAGGCGGCCGGGCTTGACGTCGGCGCTCATCCAGAGCCTTTGACCGCCTTCGGCTTGTCGCGCCGGATGACCGGCGTCGGCGTTTTCTGCTCGGTCTGTTTCCTGATCGCGTCGTAGTAGGTGGCGAACGGCGGGCGGTCGACGTAGCGCCCGGCGCCGCGCTCGACTTTCAGGTCGCCGTCCGCGTAAACGACCTTGCCGTTCGCGATCGTGTGCGACGCGGTACCTTTGACTTCCATACCTTCGAAAATGTTGAAGTCGATGTTCTGCCGGTGCGTCTTCGCCGAGATTGTCTTCGTCGCCTCGGGGTCCCAGACCACGATGTCGGCGTCGGCACCGACCGAGATGCTGCCCTTGCGCGGGAAGATGTTGAAGATCTTCGCTGCGTTCGTCGACGTGACGGCGACGTACTCGTTCATCGTCAGGCGACCGGTGCTGACGCCGTGGTGCCACAGCACCTCCATGCGGTTCTCGATGCCGGCGGTGCCGTTCGGAATCTTCCTGAAGTCGTCGATGCCGGCCGCTTTCTGCTCGTAGCAGAAGCAGCAGTGGTCCGTCGCGGTCGTCTGCAGGTTGCCCGACTGCAGTCCGCGCCACATCAGCTCCTGGTGCTCGGGCGGGCGGAACGGCGGACTCATCACGTGCGCCGCAGCGAACTCGAAGTCGGGATGCCGGTAGACCGAGTCGTCGATCAGCAGGTGCCCGGCGAGCACCTCGCCGTAGACGCGCTGGCCCTCGTTCCGCGCCCGCGTGATCGCTTCCAGCGACTGCCGGCAGGAGTTGTGCACCAGGTAGATCGGCACGCCGAGCACCTCTGCGATGCGAATGGCGCGGTTTGCCGCTTCGCCCTCGACCTCGGGCGGCCGTGAGAGCGGGTGGCCTTCGGGCCCGGTGATGCCCATGTCGTAGATTTTCTGCTGCAGTCTGTAGACGAGTTCGCCGTTCTCCGCATGGCAGGTGACGATGGCGCCGAGCTCGATTGCCTTCGAGAAGCTGTTCACGAGGATCTCGTCGTCGGCCATGATGGCGCCCTTGTACGCCATGAAGTGCTTGAAGC
>CALKYK010000411.1 GCA_938003715.1 uncultured Gammaproteobacteria bacterium | reverse complement strand
TCATGGTGATGTGCATGATCTTTGGCGCGGCGGGACTGTCCACCGCGTGCTTCCTGACGCTGATCCGGCACGTCGATGCGGTGCACCCGGTCAGCGCAGCGTCATCATCCAGCCCTCGCGCCTGAGGCGCTGCATCTGGCCGACGATCCAGCGCTGCCGTTCGCGGACGTAGCCGGAGGGCCGACCGGCATTCAGCCGGTGCGGGTTCGGCAACACAGCCGCCAGCAGTGCCGCCTCATGGTCCGACAGGCGTGACGGCGGCCTGCCAAAGTAGTAGGCGCTGGCCGCGCCGAAGCCGTAAATGCCGGGCCCGAGTTCGGCGACGTTCAGGTAAATCTCGATGATCCTCGCTTTCGGCAGGCAGAGTTCGAGGAGTACCGTCATGTACGCCTCGACGCCTTTGCGCAGGAAGCTGCGCCCGTTCCAAAGGTACAGGTTCTTCGCGACCTGCTGCGAGATCGTGGACGCACCGCGCAGGCGGCCGCCCGCCTGGCTTTCCTCTATCGAGTCGCGAATCGATTCGACGTCGAAGCCGAAGTGGTCGGCAAACTTCTGGTCTTCTGCCGCCACCACGGCCAGCACTGGCGCAACACCCAGCCCGTCGAGACTCACCCATTCATGCAGCACCGGTACCCTGCCGCTCTCATCCTGCAGCATGAACGCGCTCGTCGCGGGATCGAACCAGCGCAGCGGCAGAACCAGGGCGATGCTGATGACAAGCAGCGCAACGAAAACGACGCCGATGCGAACGAGCCATCGGCGCCCGGTTGAACTGCTTTTACGGCGGCGCGCCATCGCGGCATTCTACATGGCGCAGCATTTTCGATTGCGCCTCGCCGCGACGGTTTACTTCGGCGTGGAGCGGAGGGCAGTCAGCACATTAGCACGCTGACGATGCTGCCGTTCACGCTCTGAATGGCGTGACCGTGATCAGGGACTGCCGTCGCGTTGGCGTCCCTGGTCACCGCGTTCGGGATCGTCGCGCACCGAATCGGCCCATACGTCGCTGTCGGCCCAGAGATTGCTGTCGGCCCAGACGTCGCTGTCCGCCCACAGGTCGCTGTCCGCCCACAGGTTGCTGTCGGCCCACAGGTTGCTGTCGGCCCAGAGCATGCCATCAGCACCGGCACTGCTGTCCGCCCAGATGTTTCCGTCTGCCCACAGGTTACCCGCGGCCCAGGCGGCATCGCCCCAGAGCGCTGCGGTGTCTTCGATATAGAAACCGTTCGACACCTGGTCACGGACCATCAGCGGCGACAGCGCGTCGCCGGAGACGACGCCCGTCTCGTTCATCGCGGCGTCGATATCGAGTACGCCTGCACCGGCATCGGTCGCCGCAGCGTTGATCTTGCGCGCCGAACGCATCAGCCTTGCCTTGATCGTTGCCGGGCTCAAGGTCGGATCCTTTTCGAGCATCAGCGCGGCGGCTGCTGCAACCATCGGCGTTGCCATGCTGGTGCCGGACAGCTCCAGGTAGTCATCAGTGCAAAGCAGCAGCGCGCAGCCGACGATACGCGTCGGCAGATCGACGCGCAGCTTCGCGACGCCCGGAATAGCCGCCACCAGGCGGTTACCCGGCGCGACGAGGTCCGGCTTCATCACGCTGTCACCGTAGGTCGGCCCGCGCGAGGAAAACGTCGAAACGTAGTCGTCGTTGTACGCCGGCGTGCCGGTATCCGTCAGTGACCCGACGGTAATTACCTTGCGCGAGTTGCCGGGGCTCTTGATCGTCATCGAGCCGCTGTAGCCGAGATTGCCGGCGGCAATGACCACGACGACGCCCTGGTCCCAGAGCGCCTCCACTGCGAGCACGAGCGGGTCGGTCGTATTCGACTCGGAGATGCGCTTGCCGAGTGACATGTTGACGACTTTGATATTGAAATAACTGCCGTACTGCAGAAGCCAGTCCAGCGCCGCCATGACGTCGGACATCGAGCCGGAACCGTTGTTGTCCAGCACCTGCAGGGACAGGATCGACGCATTCTGTGCCGTGCCCCGATAGTCGCCATTCGACTGCGAGCCGTTGCCGGTGATGATGCCCGCAACGTGCGTGCCGTGGCCGAACAGGTCCTGACGCGAATCGTCGTTGTGCACGACGATTTCGCCGTTTGCCACGGTCGGGACCGGGTAGCTCCCGTTCAGAAAGCTGTACTGACGGATGTTGCCGCCGATGTCGTCGTGCGTGGCGATGCCGGTGTCGAGCACCGCGATGCCGACGCCGCTGCCAGTATAGGCCGAGTTGCCGGACAGCGCTCCGGGCTGGTTGGCCGCGGCGCGAGACGACATCGACATCGATGTGACCGCCTCGTCCAGCGACAGCCAGTCGATCGTCTCCTCGATGGCGAGTTCGTCGAGCGCTTCAGCAGGGAGACGCACCGTCTGCATGTCGAGAACGGCATAGGTCCGGACGATCTCGCCGCCGAGTTCGACGACTCGTTCCGCGTCGAATAGCTGCGGATGGTCCTCGTAGCGAACGACGATATCGACCGGCTGCGGCCCGCCGATTTCTGCCAGCGCTGCGACCGGTCCCGCCATCTTGGCGCGCGCAGCTGCCTTGATCGCCTCGGGATCATCGGCGTTCGCCAGGTCGCCGCGCGAAGGTCCCTTGACCCCTGAATCGTTCGCCCATGAAACGGGGCCGCCGGTCGCGTCCGCAACGACCGCCGTGACCGATTCGCTGCGCAGTTCACCCGCGTGTCCGGCAACGTCGAAATTGCTGACCGACGCCGTATCGACTGCCGCGGCAGCATTTATCGCCGTCGCCCCGGCCGTGTCCTTTGCCCGATCTCTGAGCGCGGGAGACAGCGAGGTCGCCAGCAGGGCGATGCCCAGCAGCGTCGCGGGAACCAGTTTTCTTGCAGTATCAGTCATTGCGTTTCCGTGCGTTGTCGGCGACGCGTCCCTGTCGCCTTTCCCAGTGTGTGTAGCCATCTGCAGTTCATTCAGCACTGCGGCATTCGTATTCCGGAGGTTCGTAAATTTCCGCATGATCACGCCCTCCCTTGTCCGGCCGAAGACACGGGTATCGGCGAGCCGAACTCGTCGGCCTCGATTCCGTGTACATAGAGCTGGCCGGAGCGCTTCGCGCGGAACAGCATCGACGTCGGCTCGATCGAGTCGAGATCGAAGTCCGCACTCGTCGACGCAACCGAAGGCGCCAGCATGCCGGCCCATGCGTTCCGGTGGCGTTTCGCCTCGTACATCAGGTTGTCGGCGAGCGACAGCACGTGGTCGAGATCGGCGTCGTCCGCCTGGCCGCGGAACAGCGGGAAGGCGGCAAAGCCGATCGAGCAGGTCGTGCGGACGATCTGTCCGTCATCCAGCATGAAGTTGTGCTCCGCGATCTTGCTGCGGATCCGTTCGGCAAGCGCTTCCGATTCGCCCGGCTTCGCCTGTTTCGCGATCACGACGAACTCGTCGCCACCCCAGCGCACGACGAAGTCCGACTTGCGGCAGGTGCCGAGCAGCACGTCCCTGACCTCGAGCAGCATCTGGTCCCCGGCGGCATGGCCGTAGGTGTCGTTGATCGGTTTGAAGTTGTCGAGATCGATCATCATGAACACCAGATCGGCCGCGTCGTTCGGGTCGATGCCGTGGTCTTCGTCGATCAGCCGGCGCCGAATGACATCGAGATCTCTCGATACCTCTTCGAACACGAAACGCCGGTTGCGCAGGCCGGTCAGCGGGTCGCTCAGGCTGGATTCCTGCAGCGTACGGTTCAGCTCGTTCAGTTTCTTGTTGCTCTCGACGAGCCGCTCGGTCCGCTCGCGAACCTCTTCCTCGAGGCGGTTGCTGTATTCTTCCTCGCGCTGCACTTTGCGCCGGTGGCCGAGCCACAGGTACGCAGCAAGCTGCAAGGCCACCGCAAAGTAGCCGAGATAGGCCCACCACGTGTCCCACGGAGCGGGTGATACCCGCACCGGCAGGTTGTAGCCGGCTTCGTTCCAGATGCCGTCACTATTGGATGCCTGGACGCGCAGCAGGTACTTGCCGTCGTCCAGGTCGGTGTAGGTGATGCGCCGGTTGGTGCCGAGCTCGATCCATTCCCGATCGAAACCCTGCAGTTTGTAGCGATAGCGGTTCTGCGCGCTCGCAGTGAAATCGAGCGCGGCGAACTCGAACGTGACGACATCGTCCTTCCAGGAAATGTCGATGCCCGTTTCCTCGTCGATCGGTTCGTCGGCCTTGACGGGATCGTTGCCCTTGAACCACGCCGTCATCACGATCGGCGGGATGACCTTGCTCATCTCGATGCGGTCCGGGAGGAACGCGTTGTAGCCGTACGGCCCGCCGAAAAAGAGCTCACCGCTCGTGCTCTTGTAATGCGCGCCCGAGTTGAATTCCTCCGACTGCAGCCCGTCCTTGCGGTGCAGGTTGCGCACGTCGCCGGTCTTCGGGTTGTAGCGGCTGATGCCGTGGTTCGTGCTGACCCAGAGTTCGCCGGAATCGTCGATTTCCAGCCCGTAGATGACGTCGTTTGCCAGGCCGTCGGCGTGCGAGACGTTGGCGAAACGGATGCTGTCCGGGTTCCGGGCGCTGCCCAGCACTCGATCGACGCCACCGCCCTGCGTACCGATCCAGAGCGTGCCGCTGGCATCGATACGGAGCGCATAGATCGTGTCGTCGGCCAATGTCTCCGCGTCGAACGGGTCGTGGCGGAAGTGATGGAAGGATTCGGTTTCCGGGTCGAACAGGTTCAGCCCTCCCCCGTCCGTGCCCATCCAGATCCTGCCGGTATGATCCTCGGCAAAACTGCGCACGCGGTCGCTGCTGATGGATCCCGCCTTCTCGGAGGGCAGGAAGCGCGTGAAGCGGCCGCTTTCCGGATCGAAGCGGTTTGCACCGCCGCCGTAGGTACCGACCCAGAGATAGCCGGCGCTGTCTTCGAAGATCGCCATGACCCCGTTTGCGCTGAGGCTCGCGGCATCTTCGGCGTCGTGGCGGAACACGCTGACCCTGCCGGTTTCCGGGTCCAGTCGATTGAGCCCGCCCGTCATCGTGCCGGCCCAGATATAGCCCTTGCTGTCCTGCGCCAGGCTCATGACGCGGTTGTCACTGATCGAGTTCGGGTTCCCCGGCTCGTGCCGATAGGTACGGGTGCTGTCCTTGTCGCGGTCGACGGCATGCAATCCGTCGCCGAGCGTGCCGATCCAGAGCGTGCCGTCGGCATCTTCCACGAATGAGGTAACGTTGGGCTGCTCGGCGCCGGAAGCGGTCAGCGCCGTCGCGTCTTTCAATCCCAGCGACCAGGAGCGCGGATTCCACTTGGAGAGGCCGCCGTTTCGGGTGCCGACCCAGAGTACGCCGCTGCGGTCCTCGAAGAGCGTGGTGACGATATCGTCGCCGAGGCTGTACGGATCGCGGCTGTCGTTTGCGTAGCGGACGAAACTGTCCGACTTGCTGATGTAAAGATTCAGGCCTTTGTACGTACCGACCCAGAGCCGTCCGGTGCTGTCCTCGAAGATCGAGGTCACGCGATCGGCTGCGATCGAGCCTGCCTTGCTGTCGTCGTGGCGGTAACGGGTGAACGTACCGTCGCGATAGTTGAAGCGATTCAGGCCGCCGGCATAGGTGCCTATCCAGAGCTGCCCGCGACTGTCTTCATATATTGCCCGGACCCGGTGATCGCTGATGCTGCCGGTGTCGCCTGCTTTCGGCCGGAAGTGGGCGAATTCGCCGCTGGCCGGATTCAGCCTTACCAGGCCGTCGTTGGTGCCGACCCACAGCATGCCGTCAGTGCTTCGATGGAGTGCATAGACTTCGTTCGTGTCCCTGGCAGGCGCATCCGAGGTCTGGAAGCGGTAGGTCGCTATGACACCTTTTTCCGGGTCGAAATGGTCGACACCGGCGCCGCGTGTGCCGAGCCAGATTGTTCCGTCCGCGTCGGGCAGCAAAGTGCGCACGACGTTGCTGGAGATGCTGCGGGAGTCGTCCGGATCGTGACGAAATGACGTGAACGTCTCGCCGTCGCGGTTCAGCCGTGCAAGGCCACCGCCATTCGTCGCAATCCAGAGCGCGCCACCCTCGTCCTCGGCGATATCGAAGACGTAGTCGTTCAGCAGCGCATTCGGATTGCCGCGCTTGCGGCGGAAGGTCCGAAACCCGTACCCGTCGTACCGGTTCAGGCCGGCCTCGGTGCCGACCCAGAGCAGGCCCTTCGAGTCCTGCAGGATGCTGAAGACGTTGCTTTGCGACAGGCCTTCATCGAGAGATATCCGGTCGAAGCGCATCGGCTGCCGACTGGATTCGTCGGCCTGCGCCAGTACCGACATGCTCAATAGGGAAATAGCGAATGCACATACCGCCGCGAATTGAATCACGCGATTCGCTGCCTTGCTTTTCCTGGCGTGGGCGGTCGCTGAACGCCCTCTGGTGTGATCGGTAAGCACGTCTCGGGTGCTCCCTTTTTCGGATGCGCGTATTAGGCCTGCTGCGCTGCGACTCTGCGTGAACCGGGGTCCGGGGCAAGCCCGGAAAAAGTGTGACGCGGGTCACATAAAGGGCGTGTTAAATCGCCGCGAAACGGCGACAAATCAGGGCTTCGAGGACAGGTTCGGGAAGAGGCCGCTGTTGACCGGGTGAGACATGATGTAGCCCTGGATCTCGTCGCAGCCGAGCTCGCGCAGGGCGTCGCGCTGCTCGTTTGTTTCTACACCTTCGGCGACGATCCTGAGATCGAGGCTGTGACCGAGGGCGATCATCGCTGAGATGATCGCCGCGTCCTTGCGGTTGTCCGTCAGGCCGGCGATATACGAGCGGTCGATCTTCAGAACGTCCACCGGCAGCTCCCGCAGGTAGGCAATGGCCGAATCGCCGGTGCCGAAATCGTCGATCGACAGGCGAACGCCGAGTTCCTTGATTGCATGCAGCTGGGTGATCACGTCATAGTCGCCGGACAGCACGCCGCGCTCACTGAGCTCCAGCTCCAGGCGGCCCGGATCCAGGTCATGCAGCGCGAGCACCCGGCGCACCGTTTGGGCGAACTCGCCCTGCATGAGCTGCGCTTTGGCAACGTTGACGCACACGTGCGGCAGGTCGAATCCGTCATCCAGCCAGGCACGCATCTGCCGGCAGGCCTGATCGAGCACGTATTCGCCGACGCGGATCATCAACCCGGACTCTTCGGCGACCGGCACAAACTCGGAGGGCGATATGTAGCTGCCGTCCTCCTGCTTCCAGCGCAGCAGCGCCTCGGCGCCGGTAATTTCCCCGCTTTTTGTCGCGACAATCGGCTGGTAGTACAGCGCGAGACTCTGGTCGTTCATCGCTTCGTGCAGCATGTGCTCGAGTTTGAGCTTTCGCGCCGCAGCCGCGTCCGTCTCCGTGCAGTAGAACTTGAAGCCACCGCCGCGGCTTTGCGCATCGCGCATCGCATTGTCGGCACGCTGCAGCAGGCTGTCGACGTCGTCGGCATCCTGCGGATACATGGCCACGCCGACCGACGCGGACAGGTACACGGTCTGGCCCGAGATCGCGACGGGCCGCGACAGCTGCTCGACGAGCTGCTGTTGCAACGCCGCCAGTTCATCCTGGTCGCCGGAGCAGGTCAGCATCAGCGCAAATCTCGCCTGGTCGATGCTTGCCGCGGCTGACGTGCGCAGGCCCTGCGTATGCGACTGCAGCGCGCCGACATCATTCAGGCAGGCGCTCAGCTTCCTGCCAATCTCGTTCAGGACGAGATCGGCGCTTTCCTGGCCCATTGCCTCGATGACGAGACGGAAGCGATTGAAGCCGACGACGAAAACCGCCATCACGTTCCTGTCCCGGTCGACCGCCTGCATACCGCGCTTCAGCAGGTCGACGAATTTCTTCCGGTTCGGCAGGCCGGTTACCGGATCGAACGCCTCGCTGCTGCGCAGCCGTTGCCGTGCGATGTCAGCAATTTCTATAGCCTCGGTGAGTGATTTCCGTGACGAGGCAATCTCGTTTCGCATACACGCATATTTGGCGGCGGTTTTCGCCCGGTTGGCAACGAGCTTCCAGTCGAAAGGTTTGCGCACGACGTCGAACACCTCGGCCGACATCGCAAGAGCGAGGTCCTTGCCGGAGCTGCTGAGTGCGATGACCGGCGCGCCGACGTCGGCCGCGTCGGCGAACTGCTGAACGAGCGCTTCACCGCCCGGTTCGCGCAGCCCGCATTCGATGACGATGACGTTCGGACACAGCATGCGTGCACGTTGCAGCGCATCGGCTGGCTCATCCTCGATGACCACGTCGAGGGACTCGCGTTCCAGCCAGCGGCGGCACCACTTGCGGATACTGGCATCGTTACATACCAGCAGCGCGGTGTGGGTTTCCAGCACGTGCTCGTCGATGTCGGGAACCGTGGGTTCCGGCCCCGAGAGCCGCCGCAGCGACTGCGTCAGGCTCAGATCGCGGCTGGCAAGCCCCTTGAGATTCTTGTTGCCGGTGTCGCTCATGTCGCTGCGTTTCCAGCCAGGAATTCGGCGATCTCGTCGGCGGATGCAGGTTTGCATATGAGGTATCCCTGCATCGCGTCGCAGCCCTGCTCAATCAGCAGTTCCGCGTGTTCACGCGTTTCGACGCCCTCGGCGATGATCTTCTTGCCGAGACTTTTCGCCATCGCAATGATGGCTCCGCAGGCAGCACGCTCGCGGTCGTCGTGAACGGCATTGGCGACGAAGCTGTTGTCGATCTTGATCGTGTCCACCGGGCTGCGCGCCACGTGTGCGAGCGAGCACGCCCCGGTCCCGTAGTCGTCGACGACGATGCCGACGCCGAGCGCCTTCAGCGCCTCGCACATCGCATAATTTTTCATCGCGTCACGGAACAGCGTGTATTCCGAAATCTCCAGGTCGACGTGTCGTGCCTCGACCGACGACTCGTTCAGCGCTTTCTCGATTCGTTGCACGAGGTCGTCCCGGGAAAACTCCTGCACGGACAGGTTGACGGACAGTCGGATGTCGGGAAAACCGGCTTCGTGCCAGGCACCGAGCGCCTGCAGGCTCTTGCGCAGCACCCAGTCGCCGATCGGCAGGATCAGCCCGGTGTTTTCGGCGATCGCAATGACTTTCTTGATCGACTGCTGGTGGAACATGTTTTGCGGCCAGCGCAACAGCGCTTCGACCGACATCACATCGCCGGTATCGGCAGCGACAATCGGGAGAAAGTCGACGGCGAACTCGTCGTTGTCGAGCGCTGCGCGAAGCTCCAGCTCCAGGTCCTGGCGCTGCAATGCACGCAGGCGCACCGTGCCGGAATGCAGCTTGTAGGGCGTGCCGGGATTGCTCTTCGCGTCTTCCATTGCGGCAAGCGCGTTCGTCACCAGTGTGTCGGCGTCCGAACCGTCCTGCGGAAACAGTGCGATGCCGGCGCGTATCGAGATTTTCTTGTCGTGCTTGCGCAGCCTGACCGGCTGCTGCAGCGTCTCGATCAGGCGCCGCGCCACGCTTTCGGCGTCGCTGCCGCTGTCGATGACCGGCAGGATCACGCCGAACTGGTACTGCTCTATCCGTGCGGCAACGGTGTATCGCTCGTAGTCGTCGACCGAGTCGTCGTTGGCGCCGCGCAATTCGTGCATCATCCTGGAGGCGAGTTCGACGAGCACGGCGTCCTGGTCTGCGATGCCGAGCGCATTCAGGTGCCCGTCCGCGCCGGTTGCGTCCAGGCAAATGACCGCGGCCCTGCCCTCCTGCAGCCGCAGCAGGTCGGTGCATCGCTGCAACTCCTCGACGAGGAACAGTCGATTCGGCAGCTTCGTCGTATCGTCGAGATACGCGAGCCGCTCCATGCGGTCGAATTCGGTTTTCCTGTCGGAGATGTCTCGCGCCACGATCATCACGCGATCGCGACCCTGGGGTATGAAGACGAAGTCGAGGTACCGGTCATCGGCGCCGGTCGAGAACTCGGCGCTTTCGACCTGGCGCCCGCGGATCGCTCTTTGCACGCGCTCTGCGAGGCGACCTGAAGGACGTCCGGGCCAGATTTCGTCGGCGGACCGGCCGATCAGCGACTGTGAATCGATGTCGCTGTGTTCGGGCGCCTGCCTGACCTCGACGATTTCGCCGCTGCCCGACGCAATGACGACGGACTGCCCGCTGAAGGAACGGTATTCCAGTGACCCGGTATCGCGGAGCAGCTTGCCGCTGAACAGCCACTGCAACCCGGTTCGGGTCGTGGCTGGATCGGATTGTTTGGTTTCCGGGTCGTCCGTGCCTAAATCTGCCGAGCGCTTGCTCATCCATACAAGCTCGTGGGATCAGGCGCTCGATTATCGGCCCTGATCCGACCGGGGTCATATCGGATTCACTGTAGTGAGACGCCGGTCAAGTTTCGCGCGAAACTTTGGTCGATTGATCAGCTTTTACAGGCGCAACAAAGGGCTGCGCCGCGCGGCCGGCATCGAGTATGGAGGCTATCCCGACAGCAGGTCCGCCTGCTGCGGTATGGGCCAGGCCGGGAGCGCGGCCGATATCGAGACACCAGGCTCGGCCAGCAGACGCTCGTGAAAGGTCTTTGCCAGCGGCGGGCAGTGCAGGTTATTCGGGCAGTGGATCATCATGTACACGTCATCGCCGTCGCGCAGGTAGCGCGCGGTGCGCGCGGCCCACTCGTCGATCCACGCGCTGTTCGACCGCAGATCGGGATGCAGGATCAGTCGCACGAGGACGATGTTGCCGTAAGTTTTCGTCAGCACCGGCACGTCGGGCTTTTCGTGCAGCGCGTCGCGCACATCCGGATGACCGCGATCACCTTCGAAGATCGGCCTCGAGTCCATCATGATGCGGCCGGCATCGAAACGATCGAGCACCGGTTCGAGCAAGGCCGGTTCGTCGAAAAATTTCGGGTGGCGAACTTCCATCGTAAATCGGTGTTTCTCCGTGAGCGTCTCGAATACCGGCTCGAACGCCGCGATTTCATCGGGTCCGACCGTCTTCGGGAACTGCACCAGAAACGGCCCGAGGTTTTCCCCGAGCGGTTTGATCGCGTCGAGGAAGCGTCGCAGGGCGTCGAGATCCGGCGAGCGTTCGTGCGTGACCTCCCGCGGAAGCTTGAAACAGAAACGGAAGTCCCGCCGGGCAACGGCTTCGCGCCAGCTACGGACTGATTTCGAATCGGGTATCCGGTAGAACGTCGTATTGCCTTCGACGGTGTTGAACACCGTCGCGTAACTCGCGAGCCGGCTTGGTTGGTCCTCGAAATAACGGTCCTTCCAGCCGGGGAACGCCCACGCCGGGAGGCCGAGGGAATAGCGACCGGCGCTCACCTCAGTTTTCGCTTCGCGGCCGCCAGCAGGATCCGCGAATAAAGCCGGTGGAAACCGAGCAGTGCGGCATAGGCCGGTTTCAATCTGCGCTCGCCGGATCCCGTTCCGTCATGCTTGACGACGGCCGAACCGAAATAGAGACGGGTTCGTGTACCCTCGCCCAGGGTTTCGCTCATCAGCCAGGACCGGGTGTTTCCCCGGAAATCACACATCAAGAGCTGGTTGTGCGCGCGCGCCTCCACCTGCCACGCCGCAAAGCGCTCAGCCTCGCCGATGGCGAGCGACCGCGCCCCGGCGTCGGTCGACGGTCGTGACACCAGCCATTTCAGGATCCAGCGCTCCAGTTTGAATACTAATGTCGTGTAGAAGGCCTCGACGTATTGCGCATGTGTGACGGTACGACTGACCTCGGTGCTGAAGCAATCCGTGTAGTCGCCGCTCTCGGCGTAGCGATTGAGCAGAGCCGATCGCGGCAGATCCTGCTCGAATATTCCGCTGAACATTTGCCGCTCTCTGCTCCGCCCGTGGGCTATCCTACAACGATAGCGAACAAGCAGGAGATACGGACATGACCCGACCTGTCATCAATCTCGACGACCTGGAGTACACCGCATTCGGCAAGGGGGACAGGTTTCACGCCGAGCGCGCGCCGGTATCGCCGCATATCGGGGCCGACAGGCTCGGCTACGCGGTGATCAGGTTGCAGCCGGGAAAGCGCGCATGGCCTTATCACGCTCACCGCGTTATCGAGGAGATGTTCTATGTCATCTCCGGGACGGGCACGTTACGCCACGCGGACGAGGAATACCCGCTGCGCGCCGGCGATTTCGTCTGTGCGCCCGCCGACCCGAAGCAGCCGCACCAGATCATCAACACCTCAAACGAGGAACTGGTTTACTTCGCGCTGAGTGACATGCCGAACGCCGATGTCATTCACTATCCGGATTCGGGTAAATACGGCGTCTGGCAGGGCGACGCCAGGAACTTCCGCTCGCCGGACAACTTCAAGCTGTTCGCACGCGAAGAAACCGCCGTCGACTACTGGGACGGCGAAGCGGAGGACTGAGCTACCGGACCGCAATTTCGAAACAGTGCGTTCGCTTTTCCGAACGCTACTGTGCCGATTCCTCTTCCGCGTCGAGCAGCGTGAAGACGAAGCTGGCGCCGCCCGAGTCGCGGTTTTCAGCGCGAATGCGGCCGCCGTGCGCGGTTACGATACCTTTCGTAATGCTGAGACCCAGGCCCGTTCCACCCTTGTCCTTGCCGTCAGCGTGCCACGACCAGTCAAATACGTTCGGCAAGTCCTGGTCCGGTATGCCCGGTCCCGTATCGGAAATACGTATTTCGATTTCGCCGTCGTGTGGCCTTGCACCGACAGCTATCGAGCCGCCTGAGGGCGTCAGCCGCAACGCGTTGTCGAGCAGGTTGTAGAGCACCTGCAGCAGGCGGTCGCGATCGGCAAGTGCCGTGCATGGATCTGCGCAGTCGAAAGTCAACTCGAGCTCCCTGTCCTCGGCGATATTTGCGACGGCCATCTGGACTTCAGCGAGTAGCGATTTAACGTCCGTCGGTTCCGGCGTTACGCTGAGTTTGTCGAACTCCAGCGTGGTGACGTCGAGGAGATCGCCAATCATACGGCTCATTCTTGACGCGGATTTGCGCGTCACTTCGACGCAATCCCGGCCCTCGTCGTCCAGCGACTGCAGTTCCAGCAGCGCAGCCGACGTAATTATGGACTGCAGCGGTGAGCGCAGATCGTGGCTGACGACCGCCAGCATTCGTTCCCTTGCACGCAGCGCCGCCGCATGCTGATCCGACCGCGCGCGAAGTTCGATCTCCGTCGTCACTGCGACGGCGAGATCCTGAACGATCGAGATCTCGTTTTCCGTCCAGTCGTGCGGGACCGTGTCGATCACGCAAAACGTGCCGAGAATTTCCCCATCGAGCTCAAGCGGGCAACCGAGATACGCCACGGCACCGAGCGACGTTATCGCTTCGTTGTTGCGGTGGACCGGATGCTCGCGGGCATCGGAAAGGATCAGCGGCTCTGCCGAGCTGACGACGTGCTTGCAGAAGGAACTGCTGAGTGGCGTCTCCCGCCACTCCGAGTAGGGTTCCGGAAGTCCGAGGCAGCTCTTGAAGAACTGCCGGTTGGCATCGACGAGAGAAACGAGTGCAACCGGAACGTTCAGAATTCTTGCGGCGAGCTGCGAGATACGGTCGAAGGACTCCTCGGCCGGCGTATCGAGCAGATTCAGGCGGCGCAGAGTGGACAGGCGGGCCGGATCACGGATTTTTTCGGTTGAAACGCTCAAATTGTCGGTAAAACGGTCTTTTATCGAATTTTCGGCGCGGACGCAGAGCAATTGCGGACCCGGCCTTCGTTCCCGAACCCCGATTCTAGTCTAACTCTCCAACAGAACGCGCCGCATGTCGAAACCGCGTGGAAAATTAGGATTTTTCGCTGCTGATTCCGGACGGACGAATCGCCGTGCTATGGTTGCTCGGTTGCTGCAATTTCCGTGTGATGCCGATGGCTTTGAACAAGAAACAGCAGGAACTTTGCGACGGCAAGGCCGATGACTTTTCCGATCTCAAGGCTGTCCTGATCAATTGCACACTCAAAAAGGACGCCGACAAGTCTCACACCCGCCTGTTGCTTTCCGTCGCCGGCGAGATCATGAGCAAGAACGGGGTCACTGTAGAAGACATTCACGCACCGTCGCACCAGATCGCCTACGGCATTTACCCGGATATGACCGAACATGGCTGGGACAGGGACGACTGGCCGAAGCTGTGGAAGAAAGTACTCGCCGCGGACATCCTGATCGTCGGTACGCCGATCTGGCTTGGCGAGGAAAGTTCCGTGTGCCGCATCATCATCGAGCGGCTGTACGCGATGAGTGGCGAGCTCAATGACAAGGGCCAGAGTATCTTCTACGGCAAAACCGGCGGTGCAGTAGTGACCGGTAACGAGGACGGGGTCAAACACTGCGCGATGACGATTCTGTACGCCCTGTCACATCTCGGATACGTGATTCCGCCACAGGCAGACTGCGGGTGGATCGGCGAAGCGGGACCGGGTCCGTCCTACGGCGACGAACAGGACGACGGCGAGCCCGTGGGTTTCGACAACGATTTTACGCAGCGCAATACGACCATCATGACCTGGAACCTGATGCACGTTGCGCGCATGCTGAAGGATGCCGGCGGCCTGCCGAATCACGGCAACAATCGCGAGGCGTGGAAAGCCGGTTGCCGCTTCGATTACGAGAATCCCGACTACCGAGTGTGAGCCGGGCCGGATGCCGCGCTGAGCTGGATGACTTTGGAATACGAGTTCGTCAGCAAATAAATCAAGTTGTTGAATACGGGCGAATTCGAGCCGCGACGGGCAGACGCATCACCGGCCGATTCTGCTGCCACTGCTATAATTATTAACGCGGTGTCATGCCGTCCAACAACAGGTAACGAGCTATGTCGCACAAATACTCCGGTGGCTGCGACCACATTCACACGCACGCCGATAACGATCCTATCGACAATCACATCTGCCACTGCTCGGTCTGTAAACGAGTAACCGGGCAGGACAGCACGCACGTCGTTTTCTTCAACCACGGCGATGTGCAGCTGGAAAACGGTGGCAAAATGAATCGCAAACCGTTCAATGACCAGAACCCGGACGGGCCACTCGAACTCTGTACTTGCGCAAAATGCGGATCGCCGATCATGCTCGACGACAAGCAGGGCCGCATCCGCGTAATCGTCCCGAACCTGATGGGCTACGACGCTTCCAGCCTGCCGGCGACGTATCACGCGTTTTTCGACACG
>CALKYK010000410.1 GCA_938003715.1 uncultured Gammaproteobacteria bacterium | reverse complement strand
CTCGTCGGCCGCGACCTGGCCATGGAAATCAGCGAGGCCGCGCGCGCCGCGCTCGAAACCACGATTGCCGTCGAGCACGGCGGCCGCGACTTCCTGCTCGTCATGCGCCCGCTGGCCGCGGAAGGCGAGGAGGGCGCACGCTACTACGCGACCTACTGGCGCAGCGCGGCGGGGAGCACGCCGGCCGCGGACGCCGACATCCAGCAGGCGCTGCTGAAAGCCAGGCGGCGACTGCGCGACCTGTCCCGCGACGACCCGGTAACCGGCCTGCTGAACGCCCGGTCGTTCGCCGAGGTGCTCGCTCACGACTGGGCCGTCGCCGCGCGCGAGCAGACGCGGCTGGCTCTCGTCGCATTCACGCTCGACGACTTTGCGGCCTATGTAGAAGTCTTCGGCAAGCACGCCGCCGACTCCTGCCAGCGCCGTGTGGCGCAGGCGATCCGGCGCTGCCTGCGGCGCGCCTCGGACGTCGCCGCGCGGCTCGAATCCGACCGCGACCCGCGGCTCGTCGTGCGGTCGCACAGTTCGGAGGAGAAAGGCGTCAGCGAGTTCGCGGCGCGAATCGCGACCAACGTGCGCGAACTCGGCCTGCATCATCCCCGCTCGCGCAGCGCGCGATTCGTCACGGTGTCCTGGCGAACGTCGGTGATGACGGCCGGCGTCGACGCCGACAGCGCCGACGCGTTCCTGGATACGGTCCTGGATTAGGCGCGGGGCGCCGGCTCAGTCACGGCCCGGCAGCAGCACCGAGGTGTCGTCGTTCGGCCCGCCGGGAGGGGTTTCCTCGATGCGCGTGATCTTCGCCAGCACGCCGAACTTTGGATGGTCGTAGTAGCGCAGCTCGCCGTTGCGCACGATGCGGTCTTCCTGGATGCGGTAGTAGACCGGCCGTGATTGCGGGATGCGGCCGAAAGCGAAGCCCGGGTCGTCGTCGCCGTAGCGCTGGAAGCGGGGTTGCCGCGCCGGCACCCTGTACGGCACTTTTTCCTCGAGCGCGACGTCGATGACCAGGTGCAGGAAGCGGCTCAGGTAGAGCGTGACGGTGCCGTCGAGGTGCAGCGGCGGATTGCCGAGACGCCGCAGCTCGATCGGCCGGGTTTGCTCGCGCTCCAGCGTCGGCTGCACCCAGGCGGCCCGCATCAGCGGCCGGTATGCGTTCAGCGTGACCAGGCGCCCGTAGCTGGCGTCGAGTTCGTAGCGCTCCGGCGGCAGTACCTCGAGCTCGATGCGCTCGTAGGTCACGATTTCCTCGAGCGTTTCGTCGGCCGTGTCGTACACGTCGCCGGCGATGAGCGCCTCGGCGTCGATCGGGATCGGCCTGCCGTCCTCGTCGACCGGATCCGCGAACGCGCCGGCGTCCTCGAGCGGGTCCGGCTCCGGTTCGTCCGGAACGAACAGCTCGCTCGTACTGCCGGCGCCGTCGGCGTACTCGAATATGATCAGTTCCACGCCGTAGCGGCGCAGCGGCTCCTGCTCGTCGTCGAGGCTGATGGCGCGCGGCACTTCGCTTTGCTGCGCGGCGACCGCGGCCGGCAGCAGCGCCGCGAGGGCACATAGCAGCGAATTTGTTGCGGTCTTGCGACGGCGGATCATACGGCGGATTGTCCTCATCCTGCGGCTCTTTCGGCTTGGACCGCGGTGCGGGCAAGACTATCCAGCAATTTCTCGACCGCTGCAAATCGCGCCGCAGGGTCCGCGAGGTCGAGGCGAAACGTCAGCCGGTCGCCGTCACGCATGCGGTAGCTGCCGGCCGATGCCTGCACGAGTTCGATCAGCGTCACGGGGTCGACGCCGGTTTCGCTGCCAAACTGAACGAAGCCGCCACGATCGGACGCGTCGATCTTGCTGATGCCGAGCGCCGTCGCGGTGAGCTTGATGCCGGCAATGCGCAAATGATTCTTTGCCGCCGCGGGAAGGAGGCCGAAGCGGTCGATCAATTCGACCTGCAGATCGCGCAGTTCCTCCTCGGAAGCCGCGCTCGCGATGCGCTTGTAGAGCATCAGCCGCAGGTGCACGTCGGGCACGTAGTCCTCCGGAAGCAGCGCCGGTACGTGCAGGTTGATTTCGACACCGGCATGCAGCGGCCGTTCCAGGTCCGGGTCGTCGCCGCGCTTCATCGCCTCGACGGCGCGCGACAGAAGCTCGGTATACAGCGAGAAGCCGATTTCCTGGATCTGCCCGCTCTGCGATTCACCGAGCAGTTCGCCGGCGCCCCGAATCTCGAGGTCGTGGGTGGCGAGCGTGAAGCCGGATCCCAGGTCCTCCAGCGAATCGATGGCGTCGCCGTTGATGCTGTTGGCGGTCGCCGCGTCGCTGCCGCTTGCGATGGTTGTCGTGCACAAGCGCACGTTGAAGCGCGGGTGATAGAAGTCGAGCATCTCCTGTTCGAGCCGTCGCTCCGGCATCTGTCCGTGTGCGATGCGAATGTCCGCTTCGGGAACCAGTTTCGCGAGCTGCTCCTCGACACTGTCGATGTCCTCGACGCGATTGTGGATGAAGTACACCTGGCCACCGCGGCGGATTTCGCGCAGGCAGGCTTCGCGAATGATGACGTCGTTCCATTCGCTGACGAACGTCTTGACCGACAGCCGCTCGGCGGGCGGCGTCGTGATCAGCGACATCTCGCGAAGGTTGCCCAGCGCCATGTTCAGCGTGCGCGGTATCGGCGTAGCAGTCAGTGTCAGCACGTCGACCTCGGCGCGCAGCGACTTGATTGCCTCCTTGTGCCGCACGCCGAAGCGGTGTTCCTCGTCGATGATAATCAGTCCGACATCGTCGAAGTCTTTCGTGTGCTGAAGCAGGCGGTGCGTGCCGATGACGATGTCGACGGCGCCGGAGCGCAGCCCGGCCACGATGTCACGCGCTTCGCGTGCGGAGCAGAATCGCGACAGGACCTCGACGCGCACCGGCCAGTCGGCGAAGCGGTCGCGAAAGGTCTGCCCGTGCTGCTCCGCGAGCAGCGTGGTCGGTACCAGGATGGCGACCTGCTTCCCGCCGTGCACCGCGGCGAAGCTCGCGCGCAGCGCGACCTCGGTCTTGCCGAAGCCGACGTCGCCGCAAACCACGCGGTCCATCGGGCTGTCCGATCGCAGGTCCGCCAGCACCTCGTCGATTGTGCGTTCCTGGTCCTCGGTGAGTTCGAACGGGAAGCCCGCCTCGAACGCGCGGTAGTCGGACTCGGACCAGCGGAAACGGTGTCCGGGACGCGCGGCGCGACGTGCGTACACGTCAAGCAGCTCGGCGGCGACGTCGCGGAGCCGTTTCAGCGCGCGCTTTTTCGCTTTCGCCCACTGGTCGCTGCCGAGCCGGTGCAGCGGTGCGTTCTCCGGCGACGCCCCGGTGTAGCGTGAGATCAGGTCGAGGGCATGCACCGGCACGTAGAGCTTGTCGCCATCGGCGTATTCGAGGCTCAGGAATTCCGCCGCGATGCCGCCGGCCTCGAGCGTCGCCAGGCCGAGATAGCGGCCGACACCATATTCCTCGCGTGC
>CALKYK010000409.1 GCA_938003715.1 uncultured Gammaproteobacteria bacterium | reverse complement strand
CCAGTGGGTCAGCCGATCGATGACTACGTCGTATTTGCAGGGTTTTTTAAGGTCGAACGGCTCGATGTGTATACGTTCGACGTCGAAGCCGAGCGTGTCCTTACCATCGGGAATGGCGAGGTCGAGCTTCTTCAGCAGTGCTTCGTAACAGATCGGCCAGCAGATATCGGCGCCCAGTGACAGGCCGATGTGCCGCGTTTGCTTTGCCACGGTCTTGTTATCCTCTCGTTTCGAACGAACCACTATAGCGGTTCATTCATAGACCATCCACACCGGCCCAGGGAACAGCCACGACAGGCCATTGCGCAGTCGGTCGCGCCAGTTCTCCCAGTTGTGGGCATCGCGCGCTTCCTCGAAGCGCACGTCGATGCCCTGTGCCTGCAGGCGCGGCAGGAGTGAACGGTTCTCATAGATCAGCGACTCGTAGATGCCGCAGCTCATGTAGATCTTCGCCGCCGGCTGTCCCGGGTTCTCGCGGAACTCGTTCATGAAGCGCACGACCGGGTCGAACACCGGCCCGCGCCGGTGCCGCCCGATATCGCTGAAGGCATACGAGCCCGACTGCAGCAGCAAATTGCCGAACGTGTCCGGATGGCGCCACGCGGCATGCAGCGATGCGACGCCGCCGAAGCTCGCGCCCATCAAGCCGCGTGCCTCCGGTTCGCCGACCAGGGGATAGTCCGATTCGAGCGTCGGCAACAGCTCCTCGGCCAGAAACCGCGCATGGCGGTCGTCGCCGGCGTACTCCTTCAGCCGGTCCGGCGACTGGATCATCGCGACGACCAGCGGCGGGATCTCCAGCGCGTGGATCAGGTTGTCGAGCACCGTTTCCAGCGCGGCGAATTTCAGGTAGTCGACGCCGTCGTGCACGATCAGCAGCGGGTAGCGACGGTTGTCGCGGAAGCGCGCGGGCAGGTAGACACGGGCTTCGCGCGTGCCGTTGAATGCCTTGCTGGCCACGGTCACGCGCTCGATGCTGCCGCGCCGCGAGTCCGGGTTCTCGCGGGTCCAGCGCGGCCGCCGGTAGCCCGCCGCCTGGCACACCGAGTTCGCGCCGAACGGGTCGTGGGCGATGACGTCGTTCAGGGGGTCGAGGATCAGCTGCCGGTCGTCGCCCTTCTGCACTTCGAACTTGTATTCGATGCGCGAACCCTTGGGCAGCTCGATCGTGACGGCCCAGACATCGGATTCGTGCAGCCTCTGGAACGGCTGTGCGGTATCGAGGCCGGCAATCCAGCAACGCAGGTAGACGGCATCGGCGTCGCCGCGGTACACGAACGTCACATCGCTGCCGTCGACGAGCGGAAACCGCGCGTCCTCGAGGAAGCGCTCGAGGTCTGCGCTTTTTGGCGCGCCCTTGCGGAACAGTTTGCGCAGTTCCGGGTTCATGCGGCGCGTATCCTCTCGATGCGGCCGTCGTGATCGATTCGCCGCGCGCCGTTGACGCCGGCAAGGTCGACACCGCGCAGCGACATCGAACAGCCGCTGTCCAGCACCACGCAGGTATCGGGTGCGAAGCGCCGGCTGTACAGCCCGACGCGCGGTTTGTCCTTCAGCCGCAGTCGCCGGCTCGCGTCGGGCAGGATCACGTAGCCCGGTACGATGCAGGCGCCGGCGGCGAGCAATTCCGGTTCCCGCCGGCCCTGCGGCGTGCGGTCGTGGAACAGCACGATGCGCTCCGCGAGCACCATTGCGCCTGCCGACCACGCGATGACGTGCTGGCCCTCGAGCAGGCGCTTCAGTCCGAACAGGCGCATGCGGTTCATCATCACGACAACGTTGCCGCCGGTGATCAGTACCGCGCTGCAGCCGCCGATCGCCTCTTCGATCGCGGCACGGTGCTCCGCGATCGACGGATGTGTCTCCGGCGGATGGGCATCGCGAAATTCGTCATAAAGCGCCTCGACGCGGTTCAGGTGGTGGCGGTCGAGCGCGCGCAGCTGCGCCACGGCATGGCGCTGCTCGGCGGCGACCATTTCCGAGCCGTCCTCGATGCGCAGCATGTCGCGCGCGGCGGCGGACAGATGCTTCAGGCGGCGACGATACAGGCGCTGCAGGGCGACGAGCCGGTCCTGGCGCTCGCGATAGGCGGCGTACAGGTCCCGGTCGGCGGCAAACAGCTGCTCGGCGCGCTGGTACAGGCGCAGGTCGACGAGCGATCGGCCCGCGAGCTCGGCGACGTCCGCGGTGTCGGCCTCCGCTTCCTGCCAGCCCGCCGAAATGACCGCAAGCGGCCCGTCGGGCACGCCGGCCGCGGCAATCGCATCGCCCAGGTTGCGGACCGGCCGCTGCGGCCCGAGCAACAGTCGCTTCGGCGGCGCGTCGCTCACTCGAGCTCCACGCGGATCAGCGACACGATGTCTTTCAGGGCGCGCTCGACGACCGCGGTTTCCGGATGCCGGACGATGACATAGCCGTCGCCTTCGTAGCTGTCGCTCGGCGCCTGTCCCTCCTGCGGCAGCTTCGCCTCGACGACGAGATCGCCGTGGCGGCGCTGCGCTTCGCCCAGGCCCCGGATACGCCTGACGCGGCCCGCGCCCTGGCCGCGGATATAAGCGGCGCCGGCGGCGTATCGCCGCGGCGGCGGATCGAAGGCCTCGAATACCATCAGCCGCGGCCAGGCGCGGTAGAAGTCGATGTCGTGCGCGTAGGACAGGAGCGAAGTGATTTGCGCGCCCGGCGGGCGCGCCCCGACTTCGGAAATCGCGATCCTGCCGTCGCGCAGGCGGAACCACTCCATGTGCGACAGGCCGGTTTCGAGGCCCAGCGTCGCGAGGCCGCGGCGGGCCGCATCGCGAATGGGATCGAACTCGGCGCCGCCAATGTCGCGCGGCAGCATCACGCACCACTGGATCCAGGAGTTCTCCAGCACCTCGAGCGGCGAGGGCAGGTAACGGGAGATCGAATGCCACACCAGCTCGCCGCCGAGCATCACGCTGTCGAAGGAATACTCGGTGCCGTGCACGAACTCCTCGAACAGCGTTGGGCGATCCGGGTGCAGCGGGTAGCGGTCGAGAAACGGCGCCAGCTCGTTGACGTCATCAAGGCGAAACGTACTTTTCGCACCGGCGCCCGCCGGCGGCTTGACCACCAGCGGGAAGCCGGCCTTGTCGGCGAACGCGCGTGCTTCATCCACGCTGCCGGCAAGCGCGTGGCGCGCGCAGGGCACGTCCGCGGCCGACAGCACCGTCTTCATGCGCGCCTTGTCGCGAAAGCTTTTCGCCGCCTCGAGCGACAGGCCGGGCACACCCAGCGTTTCCCGCGCCGCGGCCAGCGGAACCTGCAGCTGCTCGAGCGCCGCGATGTAGCGGTGCGGCTTGCCGAAGCGCTTCGACAGATTCTTCGCCGCGCCGACGAGATGCTGCGGATAGAGCGCGTTGTCCCCCCGCCATTGCCCGCCGAGCCGGCGGCGAATCTCCGCCGGCAGCTTCGATGCCGGATCCTGGCTGACCAGGGTCAGGGCGACACCGTCGAGGGCCATCGCGCCGCCGATGAAGCGCAGGGTCGCATCCATGAAAAAGGGCGCCGCGAAGATGACGTGCAGGGACATGAATCGTGGGGGTCAGTGCGGTGTCGGGACCGAGATCATAGCCGCTTCGCTCTGCAGCACGAAATGCGCATCGATCAAAAAACCGTCGCCCGGCTCGATGGCCGGGCGACGGGACTCGGCTT
>CALKYK010000408.1 GCA_938003715.1 uncultured Gammaproteobacteria bacterium | reverse complement strand
GTCTAATAATCTTGCCGCTGGGCTCGATGCACTGGTCATGGACGTCAAGACCGGCAGCGGCGCGTTCATGTCCTCGCTGCCGCGCGCGCAGGCGCTCGCGGGCAGCATTCTCGCCACCGCCGGCGAGGCGAAACTGAAAACGCACGCCCTGATTACCGACATGAACGAATGCCTCGGCACGACTGCGGGCAACGCGCTCGAGATCGGCGAGGCGATGCGCTTCCTCGCGAACGAGGAACGCGAAGCCCGTCTTGACGAAGTCACGCTGGCGCTGTGCGCCGAGATGCTCGTTGCAAGCGGCATCGAAACGGATCGCGATGCGGCAGGAAAGAAGGTGGATGATGCGGTCACGAGCGGTCGCGCCGCGGAAATATTCGACCGCATGGTCGTCGCGCTCGGTGGCCCGGTCGATTTCGTCTCGACCTGGCGTTCGCACCTGCCGGAAGCGCCGATCGTGAAGCCGGTCGTTCCGGAAAAAGAGGGCTGGCTTGCCGAAGTGGACGCGTTCGCCATCGGCAACGCGATCATCGAGCTTGGCGGGGGCCGCCGGCGCCTCGGCGACGAGCTGGACCTGTCCGTCGGCTTCAGCGAGATCGCGCCGATCGGCAGCGAGGTCGGCGGCGAGCGGCCGCTCGCCGTCGTGCACGCGGCATCGGATGACGCCGCCGAACAAGTGGCACGCCTGCTGCGCAGCGCCTGCCGAGTCGACGACGCCAAGCCTGCGTCGCGGCCGGTCGTCTACGAGGTTCTGCCGGCAGAATGAAGGGAAATAGGCCCGGATAGCCGGTATCCTTGACGGCTGATAACAACAATGGTCGGGCGCTTCGCTGTACGGGATACGGCGCCTGCGGGGAACAGCATGGGTGAAAAGCTCATCGGTGTCGTCGGCATTGGCGTCATCTTCGGTATCGCGTATCTCCTCTCCAGTAATCGCAAAGCGATAAACCTGCGCATCGTCGGCGCGGCGTTCGCGCTGCAGGTGGCCGTCGCGGCGTTCGTAATCTACCTGCCGGCCGGGCAGCGCATCATCGATGCGATGAGCACGGCGGTGCTGAAGGTCATGGGCTACTCGCGGGACGGCATCGAGTTTGTGTTCGGCGGCCTGTCGACGCTCGACGGCGAGGTGCCGCGCGCCGGCACGTCGGAAGTCGCCGAGCTGTGGAGCTTCGCGATCAACGTGCTGCCGATGATCATTTTCTTCTCGGCGCTGATGTCGGTGCTGTATCACATCGGCATCATGCAGATCGTCGTGCGCGCGGTCGGCGGTGCGCTGCGCTGGGTCATCGGCACGCGCGCGGTCGAGTCGCTGAATGCCGCCGCCAACATCTTCATCGGCCAGACCGAGGCGCCGCTGGTCGTGCGGCCGTACCTCAAGACGCTGACCGACCCGCAGCTCTTCGCCGTGATGACCTCGGGCGTCGCATCGATCGCCGGCACCGTGATGCTCGCCTACGTGCAGCTCGGCGCCGAGCTGAAGTACCTGCTCGCGGCGAGTTTCATGGCCGCGCCCGGCGGCCTGCTGATGGCGAAGATGCTGATGCCGGACGACGAGCTCGAGTCGGCCGAGGAAGACGACGAACACCTGAAGATGGAAAAGAGCGAGCACGAGAACGTCATACTCGCCGCCGCCGTGGGTTCGGCCGACGGCGTGCGCCTCGCCGTCAACATCGGCGCGATGCTGGTGTCGTTCATCGCGCTCATTGCGCTGTTCAACGGGCTGATCGGGGGGCTCGCCGGGCTGGTCGGCATCGAGGACCTGACCCTGCAGAAGATCCTCGGCTGGATCTTCGCGCCGCTGATGTATTTGCTCAGCATCCCGTGGGCAGAGGCGCAGGCGGCGGGCGCGCTGTTCGGCGAGAAGCTGATCCTGAATGAGTTCGTCGCCTACAGTCACCTGAACGAGTACCTCGCGGGCATGAGCGAACGAACGAAGGCGATCGTCACGTTCTCGCTGTGCGGATTCGCCAACCTGTCGTCCATCGCGATCCTGCTCGGCGGCCTCGGCAGCCTGGTGCCGGAGAAAAAGGAGCTGATTGCGCGCTTCGGCCTGAAAGCGGTTGCCGCAGGCTCGCTGTCGAACCTGATGAGCGCCGCGCTCGCGGGGTTGCTGCTGACGATCTGAGCGTCGCGGATGAGCGCACGCAAGATCATCATCGACTGCGATCCCGGGCAGGACGATGCCGTCAACCTGCTGCTTGCGTTGTCGTCGCCGGGCGAGTTCGACGTCCTCGGCATCACCACCGTCGCCGGCAACGTACCGCTCGACCTCACCGAGCGTAACGCGCGCCTGATGTGCGACATCGCCGGACGCGACGACGTGCCGGTCTACCGCGGCTGCGACCGGCCGCTGAAGCGCGACCTGCTGACCGCCGAGAAGGTCCACGGCAAGACCGGCATCGACGGCATCGACATCGTCGAGCCGAAAACGCCGCTGCAGAAACAGCACGCGGTGGACTTCATTGTCGAAACGCTCGGTTCCGCGCCGGCGTCGTCGGTCACGCTGGTGCCGACCGGCCCGCTGACGAACATAGCCGCCGCGATGCAGAAGGATGCATCGATCTGCGACGCCGTCGACGAAATCGTACTGATGGGCGGCGCGATGCGCGAGGGCGGCAACCACTCGCCTTCGGCGGAGTTCAATATCCTCGTCGACCCGCATGCCGCAGACATCGTGTTCCGCAGCGGCAGGCCGATCACGGTCATGGGCCTCGACGTCACGCACCAGGTGCTCGCGACCCAGGAGCGGCGTGCGAGGATTCGCGCTATCGAAAACGCGGCGGGCCGGGCGACGGCCGGCATGCTCGATTTCTTCAATCGCCACGACACCGTCAAGTACGGTTCGCTCGGTGCGCCGCTGCACGATCCGTGCACGATCGCGTTCCTGATGCGGCCGGAGCTTTTCAAAGGCAAGGCCTGCAATCTCAGCGTCGAGACCGAATCCGAGCTGACGATGGGGCACACCGCGGTCGATTTCTGGCAGGTGACCGACCGGCCGCACAACGTGAACTGGATCTACGAGGTGGACGCGGACGGTTTCTACGCGCTGCTCGTCGAGCGGCTGGAGCGCTACTCGAATGGCGGATAGCCCGTACATCGTCGTCGTTGGCTCGGTCAACCTCGATCTTGCGGCCAGCGTCGCGCGCCTGCCGGTGGCGGGCGAAACGATTACGGACGCAACGCTGAACCGCTTTCCCGGCGGCAAGGGCCCGAACCAGGCGCTGGCGGCGCGCAGGCTCGGCACCAAGGTGACCCTCGTTGCCTGCGTCGGCAATGACGCGAATGCCGGCGAGGCACTGGCTTTGCTCGAAGCCGACGGCGTCGATCTCGACTGCTGCATCCGGATCGACGACGCGCCGACCGGGGTTGCGCTGATTGCCGTCGCGCCGGACGGCGAAAACCAGATCATCGTGGCGCCCGGGGCAAACCGGCGCCTGTCCGCCGGGCACCTCGACCTGCCGCCCGCGGACGCGCTGATCGGCCAGCTCGAGGTGCCCGTGGAGGCGCTGCTGGCGGCCGCGACATCGTTCACCGGCTTCGTCAGCCTGAACCTCGCGCCGGCGAGACCGGTGCCGGATGCGTTGCTCGAGCGCGCCGACCTTTTGGTCGTGAACGAAACCGAGGCGGCGCACTATGGCGTGGCGCTCGAACGATGCGAGGCGATGATTGCGACGACCTATGGCGCGAAGGGCGCAGTGCTTAAAAAGCAGGGCAGGGAGCTGGCGAAAGCGGCGCCGCCCGCGATCGACGCCGTTGATGCGACGGGCGCGGGTGACGCGTTCACCGCCGCGCTGACCGTCGCGCTGGTCGATGGCGAGGAGCCTGTTGCCGCGCTGCGCTTTGCCGCCGCGGCCGGCGCCGCGTCCGCGACGAAGCCCGGCGCGCAGCCGTCGCTGCCGAGCCGCGCCGAGGTCGAGGCTTTGTTGCGCTGACGGCTTGTCCGGCAATTCGCTCATTGCGAAAAGCCACACTCCCGTCATTGCGAGGACTGCGAGGAACGCAGTCACGAAGCAATCTACAGGTACACCGTCGCAGGGCGGCGACCACGGGGTGTGTCTTTCTCACTCGAAAAGCCCTTAACTCGCTCGAAAGACACACCCCGCGTCCGCGGCCGGTCGCAGCAGGTGCCATTGGCAGGAGTGCCGGGGCATGCAGTGTGGCAAGCCCGATGCGATGCGGTTCTCCGACGTCAGGTTCCTGCTCTCAACCGCAGCGGACCCGGGTATTTGCTTCGAGCGAGTTAAGGGCTTTTCGAGTGAGAAGCAATTGCCCGGGGTCGCTGCGGCTCCGGACTCGACACACGTGGATTGCTTCGTCGCTGCGCTCCTCGCAATGACGGGAGTAGCGCGCCTCGCAGTGACGACGGCGACGGTGGCTATTTCTTCTTGATCAGGCGGAAGGCGCCGGGCAGCAGCTCGTCGATCGAGTAGCTGTCGATTTGCCGGTCGTCGCCGATCAGGATCACCTGCGTGTCAGGGTCAGCAAACTCGAGAATGATCTGTCGGCAGCCGCCGCAGGGCGTGCAGGCCTCGATGTCGTCGCGGCCGCCGACCGCGGCGATTGCAACGATACGTTTGCCGCCGCCCGTAACCATCGCGCCGATCGCGTTCGCCTCGGCACAGGTGCCTTCCGGGAACGCGGCGTTCTCGACGTTGCAGCCGGTGTAGACGTTGCCCCGCTCGTCCATGAGCGCCGCGCCGACGCGGTAGCCGGAGTAGGGCGCGTGCGCGTTCTCGCGCACGGCTTTTGCCGCGTCGACGAGCTTTTTCTCGTCGACCGTCATGCGGTGTGTGTCCACTCAGGCCCCTTTTCGCATCGGGTTGTTGGGATGCGCGGTCCAGTCCAGTTTTTCGGACCGGATCGGCTCGCCGGTGCGCGGGTCCGTGCCCTCGGTCAGCGGCACCATCGTGATGCAGCCGTCCACCGGGCAGACGCTGACGCAGAGATTGCAGCCCACGCATTCCTCGTCGATCACCTCGAACCTGCGCTGGCCATTGACGGTCTTTGTTATCGCCTGGTGCGACGTGTCCTCGCAGACGACGTGGCAGCGTCCGCACTTGATGCAGAGATCCTGGTCGATGACGGCCTTCTCGACGTAGTTCAGGTTCAGGTACTGCCAGTCGGTCACGCTCGGCACGGCCCTGCCGATGAGTTCGTCGACCGATTGCATGCCTTTCTCGTCGAGGAAGTTGGACAGGCCGTCGACGAGATCGTCGATAATCTTGAACCCGTACACCATCGCCGCGGTGCAGACCTGCACGTTTGATGCGCCGAGCGCGAGGAAGTCCACCGCGTCGCGCCAGTCGGCGATGCCGCCGATGCCCGAGATCGGCAGGTCTTTCGTTTCCGCGTGTCGCGCAATTTCGGCGACCATGTGCAGTGCGATCGGCTTGACCGCCGGCCCGCAGTAACCGCCGTGCGATCCCTTGCCGTCGGTCGTCGGGTACATCGTCAGGTTGTCGTAGTCGATGCGCATGATCGAATTGATCGTGTTGATCAGCGACACCGCGTCCGCGCCGCCGTCCTGCGCCGCCTTCGCCGGCGGTAGTATGTTGGTCACGTTCGGCGTCAGCTTGATGATGACCGGCGTCTTCGCGTACTTCTTCGCCCACTCGGTCGCCATCTGTATGTACTCGGGCACCTGGCCGACTGCAGAGCCCATGCCGCGCTCGGACATGCCGTGCGGGCAGCCGAAGTTCAGTTCGAAGCCGTCTGCGCCGGTGTCCTCAATCATCGGCACGTATTTCGCCCAGGTCTTTTCATTCATCGGCAGCATCACCGACACGATCAGCGCCCGGTCCGGCCAGTCCCGCTTGACCTGGCGGATCTCGTCGAGATTGGTTTTCAGCGGCCGATCGGTAATCAGCTCGATGTTGTTGAAGCCGATGACGCGCCGCTCGTTCGAATGAATGGCGCCGTAGCGCGGGCCGCTGACGTTGACGATCGGCGGGTCTTCGCCGAGTGTCTTCCAGACCGCGCCGCCCCAGCCGGCCTCGAACGCGCGATTGACGTTGTAGGCCTTGTCCGTCGGCGGCGCCGACGCGAGCCAGAACGGGTTCGGCGACTTCACGCCGAGGAAATTCGAAGTGAGATCAGCCATTGCTTTACTCCTGACCGCGCAAATAGCGGTCGATCGATTCGGCGGCAAGCTTGCCGTCCTGCACCGCGGACACGGTCAGATCGTCGTGGCCGTCGACGCAGTCGCCGCCGGCCCAGATGCCGGCGAGGGAGGTACGCCGCTCTGCATCGACTTTCAGCTTGCCTTTGACCTGTTCGACACCGTCCACGACCGAATCCAATACTTGCTCCGCCATGCGCTGGCCGACGGCCTTGAAGACGACGTCGGCCTGCAGTGTCCAGGTCTCGCCTGTGCCGGTCAGCTTGCCGTTTGCGTCGAGTTTCGTTTTCTCGAACTCGACGCCCGTGACGCGCCCGTCTACGAGCAGTTTCTTCGGCGCCGACCAGTGCCGGATCGCGACACCCGAAGTCTGCCCACACTCCTGCTCGGCGCGGCTCGCGCCCATCTGCCCCGCCCCCCGGCGGTACACGA
>CALKYK010000407.1 GCA_938003715.1 uncultured Gammaproteobacteria bacterium | reverse complement strand
ACGCACGCTGCTGAGATGGCGGTGGGCCTCGGCGCCGAGGTGACGATACTCGATCGCTCGATGCCGCGGCTGCGTTACCTGCACGAAATCTTCGGCGGCCGCGTGCGCACGAAGTACTCGACCAAGGACGCGATCGACCAGCTCGTCGTGCAGTCCGATCTCGTCATCGGTGCGGTGCTGGTGGCCGGTGCCGCCGCGCCGAAGCTGGTGTCGGCGAAAAACGTGAAGAACATGCGGCCCGGTTCGGTGCTGGTCGACATCTCCATCGACCAGGGCGGATGCTTCGAAACCAGCCGGCCGACGACGCACGCCGAGCCGACCTACGTCGTCGACGATGTCGTGCACTACTGCGTCACGAACATGCCGGGCGCCGTACCGCGCACGTCGACGTTCGCGCTGACGAACGTCACGCTGCCGTTCGTCAAGGCGCTCGCCAATCGTGGCTGGAGAGAGGCGCTGTCCCGCGACAGGCACCTCGCCAACGGCCTGAACGTGCACGGTGGCCACGTGATTTACGAGGCGGTGGCCCGCGACCTGGGCTACGAATATCGCTCCGCGGACGAGGTTCTGAAAGCGGCCTGACGGCTTTGATTCAAATAGCTGCCTGATCCTCTCCCCCCTGAATCAGGCGCTGTGTCTGGCCGGGCTCGAAAGAGCCCGGCTTTTTTTATAACGATCTCGCCTGCGGCGACATGATCTTCTGAATGTAAACAAATGTCGCATCCGTCGCTTTGCGATCTCCGTCTCACCACAATCCGCGCCCAACGACATGACAAACCGGATTGAGGAGATCGCCAATGTCAGTAGCAAAGGTAACCGAGATCACCGCATCGTCGAAGAAGAGCTTCGAGGACGCGATCGATGTCGGCCTGGATCGAGCCAACGACACGCTGAAGAACATCGAGGGCGCGTGGGTCAAGGAAATGAAGGTGCGCTGCAAGGGCGGCAAGGTGAGCGAGTATCGCGTTACGCTCAAGGTGACTTTCGTTCTGCATTGAACCGCAGCGGGCGTAACTTCGCGAGGGTGAGGCCGGGCATTCGTGTCCGGCCTTTTTTATGACGATCCCGTCCGCGAAGCGGACGCCTTGAAACGTCATCGCGAGGAGCGAAGCGACGACGCGATCCACAACCGACGTATGGATTGCTTCGCCCCTTCGGGTCTCGCAATGACGGGAGAGGTGGATTGCCGCGCCGCCCTTCTGGCTCCTCGCAATGACGGGACAAGTGCATTGCCGCGTCGCCCATTGTTAACAAACGTCACATTCATTGCGGCAGGCGGCGTGCGTCGCGATCATGCGCGCCGTGCCGGCAGCTGGCCGGCGAGAAACGGACATCCCGGAAAGGGGGAGCAAAAGATGGAATCCCTGTTTGACATGGTGCGCTCGTCGCTCGGCAACGATGCCGTTCGCCAGATCAGCAACGAGCTCGGCCAGGACACGAAAAAAACCGAAGACGCGGTAAGCGCCGCGCTGCCGATGCTGATCGGCGCGCTGTCGAAGAGCGCCCGCAACGACAATGCCGACGGCCTCGCCCGCGCGCTGGAGCGCGACCACGACGGCGCGATCCTGAACAACGTGCAGGACTTCGTGCGCAACGGAAACTTTGCCGACGGCGCCGGCATTCTCGGCCACGTGCTCGGCAGCAAGAAGGAACAAGCGGCCGCCGCGGTCGGCGGTTCGGCCGGTATGGAAAACGAAAAGGCGTCGTCACTGATGGCGATGCTGGCGCCCGTCGTCATGGGCGCGCTCGGCAAGGTGAAGCGTGAGCAGGGCCTCGATGCAGGCGCACTGACCCGCGTGCTTGCCGGCGAGGAACGCGAAATAGAAAAGAAGGCGCCCGGCGTCATGGGTGCGCTTTCCGGAATGCTGGATGCAGACGGCGACGGCGATACCGACATGGCCGACCTGCTTGCGCAGGGCCGCCGCACGTTGTCCCGATTTTTTTAAAACCAACACTTGATACATCGGAGTAGAGAAATGGCAAAGCCAATTGAATCCATCGAGGGCATCGGCCCCAAATTCGGCGAGGCGCTGCGCGGCGCCGGCGTCAAGAGTGTCGAGGCCCTGCTGGCCGCGGGCGCGGACAAGAAGTCGCGCAAGGCACTCGCCGAGAAGACCGGCATCAGCGAGCCGCGCATCCTGCGCTGCGTGAACATGGCCGACCTGTTCCGCATCAACGGCATCGCAAGCCAGTACGCAGAGCTGCTGGAAGGCGCCGGCGTCGACACGGTGAAGGAACTCAAGCACCGCAACCCGGAAAACCTGGCGCAGAAGATGGCCGAGATCAACGCCGAGAAGAACCTCGTGCGTCGTCCGCCGTCGGTGAAGGTCGTCAGCGGCTGGATCGTGCAGGCACAGCACCTGCCGGCCAAGGTCACCTACTGACCTGCAAAACGTCGATCCCGGCGATGGGCCAAACCATCGCCGGGACTGCGACCTGAAGGGAGATTCACATGAACTTCGATTCCATCCTGAGTTCGCTGCAGGGCACGCTCAGCAGCACGTTGCCGAGCCTGCTTGCCGCGCTCGGTATTCTCGTCGTCGGTTACTTCGTCGCGGTCCTGCTGCGCGCCGGCACGCGACGTCTGCTCGACATGGTCGACCTGAACGAGCGTATCCGCAGCAATACCGACGGCGACGTCGATGCCGAGGCCATGGGCGCAACCGGCGTCTTCTGGCTCGTCATGTTCCTGGTCCTGATCGCGTTCCTGAACGTACTGAATCTCGAGATCGTTTCATCGCCGCTGCAGGCGCTGGTGACGCGCGTCTTCGAATACGGCCCGAGCCTGATCGCCGGCGCCGTGCTTGCACTGATCGCGTGGGTACTCGCGAGCGTTGCGAAGAGCCTGATGACGAACGCGCTGTCGCGCACGACACTGGATGAGAAAGTCAGCAAGGAAGCCGGCATGAAGCCGGTCAGCGAGAGCCTGGGCGACGTCATCTACTGGCTCATCCTGCTCCTGTTCCTGCCCGCCATTCTCGGCACGCTGCAGATGGACGGGCTGCTGGTGCCGGTACAGGGCATGGTCGACAAGATTCTCGCGATGCTCCCGAACATCTTCGCCGCCGCCGTCATCGGCGTGGTCGGCTGGTTCGTCGCGCGCATCCTGCGCGACCTCGTGCAGAGCCTGATCGAGGCGGTCGGCTTCGACCGGCTCGGCGAAAAAGCGGGACTGACCGGCAACGTCAGCCTGTCGCAGCTCGCCGGCCTGCTTGTCTTCATTTTCGTTTTCGTGCCGGCCCTGGTCGGCGCGCTGAACACGCTGCGTATCGAGGCCATCTCCGGACCGGCGACGCAGATGCTGGCATCTTTCATGGATGCGATCCCCGACATCTTCGCCGCGGTCATCATCGTGACGATCGCCTACTTCATCGCGAAGTTCATCTCGGGCCTGCTGACGCGCATCCTCGACGGCCTCGGCGCCAACGAGCTGCCGGCGAAGCTCGGCCTGAAAAACGTGACGAAAGACGGCTTCGAGGTCGGCGCGTTCGTCGGCCGCGTCGTTAGCTTTTTCATCCTGTTGTTTGCGAGCGTCGAGGCGGCGAACCAGCTCGGCTTCGACCAGGTTTCCGGCATCGTCGAAACCCTGATCGGCTTCGCCGGGCAGGTGCTGCTGGGCGGCGTCATCCTGGTGGTCGGTTTCTGGCTGGCGGGCATCGCCCACGCCACGGTGATTCGCGTCAGCGGCAAGAAAGCGTCCGCGATGGCAGGTATACTCCGCGCCGCGATCCTGGGGCTGGTGTTCGCCATGGGGTTGCGCGCGATGGGCATCGCCGACGACATCGTCAACCTGGCCTTCGGCCTGGTTCTCGGCGCGATAGCCGTAGCGTTCGCGCTTTCCTTCGGCCTGGGCGGCCGTGAAGCCGCCGGCAAGCAAATGGAGCACTGGCTGTCCGGCCTGCGCAAGGGCGGGTAAGCCTTGAAAAAATCCGAGCCGGCGCCACAGGTACCGGCACCTGATCAACGTGGAGATTCAAATGAAAAACGTAACGAAGACAGCCGCAGCCATAGCGGTCATGTTCCTGGCTGCCGCGTGCAGCAGGGAAGAGGCACAGGACGCCGCCGACAGCGTCGAGAACGCCGCCGGCAGCGCGATGGACTCGATGCAGGAAAACGCCTCCGAGGCACGTGATGCCGCTGCGGATGCCATGCAGGACGCCGAGCAGGCGGCCGGCGAGATGATGGACGCCGCAGAAGAAAAGGGCCAGGAAGCCATGGACGCGGCGAAGCAGATGACTGACGAGCTGGCAACGGAAGCCGACCAGATGGCCGACGACGCGATGGAAGCGGCCGAGGCTATGAAAGAAGACGCAATGAAGAAGCTGCCGAACAACAACTGATCGGCACACTGGCAAAAGCAAACGAGGAGCCGCCGGGTATCCCCCCGCACGGAAATGGCAACGGATTCGGACAACCCGATCGACACCGCTGACCCATTCGCCCGGCGGCTCCTTTCCCAGTACGTCCGCCGCCGTACCGACGATCTCGCCGCGATGCGCGCGGCACTCGACGAGGGCCGCTTCGAGGACATCCGGCTGGCCGGCCACAACATGTCCGGCACCGGCGCCGCCTACGGCCTGGAGAAGGTCTCGGAACTGGGCGCAGGCCTCGAATTCGCGGCCGAGGCGAAGCACGCAGGGCAGATCGAAAAGCTGATCGCCGAGCTCGAGAGCTATATCGGCAACCTGCGACTGACATAATCCTGCCGGCACGCCCTGTGACGCGGGTGGCGAAATCCCCGAAAACTGTCCAATTATTGACCGGTCCGCTGGTATAATCCGCGCCGAAGCGTTGGAATTTCAGTCAGTTGCACTGATCTTCCCCAAACAACAATAGCGACGGGATCCCATCCAATTGAGGAGTCGCAGACGGGAGGTCAGGTGCGAATCGCGATGCTCGAAGACGATCCGGACCAGTCGGAGCTGGTTGCGCTGTGGCTGGAGGACGCCGGCCACAACGTCACTGCGCACGCCTCGGGCGGCGATTTCCTGAAGGCGGTGCGTCGCGACAGCCACGACGTGTACCTGCTGGACTGGGTGGTGCCCGACCTGTCCGGCATCGACGTGCTGAAAAAACTGCGTACCGAGCTGCGCAACTTCACGCCGGTGATCATCACGACCGTGAAGGACGAGGAGCGGAGCGTCGTGCGCGCGCTGCGCGAGGGTGCGGACGACTACGTGACCAAGCCGATACGGCGCGCCGAGCTGATGGCGCGCGTCGAGGCGATCCATCGCCGTGCCACCGGCGGCAAGGCCAGGGGTCCCGACATCGACACCGCGCCGTACCGCGTCGACGTGGACAGCCAGGCGATCGAACTGGAAGGCGAGGCGATATCGCTCACCAACCGCGAGTTCGACCTGGCGCTGTTCCTGTTCAGCAATGCCGGCAAGATCCTGTCGCGGGCGCACATCCTGGAAGCAATCTGGGGCATCGAAAACGAAACCGTGTCGACGCGCACCGTCGACACGCACATGAGCCGGCTGCGCAAGAAAATGCAGCTGAATCCGGAAAACGGCTGGAACCTGACATCGGTTTACCAGCACGGCTACCGGTTCGAGAAAGTCGGGTCTTCCGGCGACGGATAACAACGAGAGCAGATCGATGGCGAGAAAACAAAAAGCGAAAACCCCGGACACCGACGTATCCGAGATGGAAGGCAATGTCGACAAGATCCGCGACATCCTGTTCGGCGGCCAGATGCGCGACTACGACCAGCGCTTCAACGAGCTGGAGAAGCGGCTGACGCAGACGATCGAGCGTCTGTCACGCGACGTCGAGAAGCGCATCGACCGGCTGGACGCGTTCGCGAAACGCGAGTTCGACAAGCTGGGCACGCAGCTCAAGGCCGAGCGCCAGGACCGGGCGGCCGACAACAAGAAGGCAGCAGTGGAATTCAACGAGCTGGCCGACCAGGTGGAGACCTGGTTCGCCGAGGTGGACGAGCAGCTCGCGAGCGAAGCGAAGGACCTGCGCACCGACCTGCACGAGCAGAACGAGGCGCTGTCGCAGCTCATTCGCGAGACGCGCGACCAGCTGACGGATGCGCTGGCAGAGGAGACGCGCAGCCTGGCGGACGCAAAGCTCGCCCGCGAGGACCTCGCCGGGCTTCTGTCCGAAGT
>CALKYK010000406.1 GCA_938003715.1 uncultured Gammaproteobacteria bacterium | reverse complement strand
CCATCTTAGCTGATGCCACGCTCACTAAGGATATCGCCCGCGCGAGCGCGTACTGGCGGAGCGCCCTTGTTTTTGACGACGCGGGCACGTACCCGCATGCCGATGGTCTCGTCACCGTCTTTCAGGCTACTGATCCGGCGAACGTCGATGCGGCAACTGGTGTAGAACTTCAACGCACGTCCGCCGGGAGTGGTTTCCGGACTGCCAAACATCACGCCGATCTTCTCGCGGATTTGGTTGATAAAGATCACCGTGGTTTTCGACTTGGAGATGGCGCCGGTCAGCTTGCGCATGGCCTGGCTCATCATGCGGGCCTGCAGTCCGACGTGCGTATCGCCGATTTCGCAGTACAGTTCGGCCTTGGGGAGCAGGGCAGCGGCCGCGTCGACACGAACGACGTCAACGGCGTTGGAGTAAATCAGCATTTCAGTAATCTGCAGCGCTTCTTCGCCGTAAGAGGGCTGGCTGACCAGTAGCTCTTCCAGGTTGACGCCAATCCGCCGAGCCCACGAGGGATCGAGCGCGTGTTCGGCATCAACGAAGGCAGCGATTCCGCCAGTCCGCTGTGCGTTGGCAATGGTGTGCAGGGCGAGCGTTGTCTTACCGCTCGACTCTGGGCCGAACAGTTCGATGATGCGGCCACGCGGGACGCCTCGCCCCCCAAGCGCCAGATCCAAGGAAAGCGAACCAGTCGGGATCCCCGGGATTCCTCTTGAGTGGTCGCCATCCAGCTTCATGATGGCCCCTTTACCGAATGCCTTTTCGATTTGGCCCAAGGCATTGGCGAGGGTGGGGTCGGCGTTGGAACCGTTGGACGAAGCCGTTGACTTCGATCGGCCTTTGGCTGCCATACTTGCTGTTCTCCTTCGTGCGTTCTCGTGCCGCCCGTCAAGTTGGACGCGCGAGTTGGGTGAGACCATCGAACGCGGGTGCAGGCCGATTGACACCGGCCGTCAGCCTGAGCACCCTGTGATTGGTGTGTTGTGTGTCGTCGCGACGTCGTGATCGTGAAAAGTGTACATTGCTACACTTTTTCGGGCAAGTCCGAGCCCGGCCTGTGCGCTTCCTGCTCCAACAGCATTGAGAGATAAGACCTCCGTTCAGAATTCGCAAGCCCCAGCTCGTGGGCGAGTTGGCGAACGGCCTGCTGGGCGGCTGCGACGTCGTCGGGCTCGGCCAGGAGCTCGATTTCCAGAAAGTTTCCCAAACCGTCAACGCTGTCGTAAGCCAATTCGAATTCGCGACCCTGTATTGACAGGTGATAGGGAACACGCTGCTTGAGGACTTGGCGTACGGGCTGAAAGCCAAGGCTGACGAACATCTCTTCAAGCTGCACGGCCGTCTGACTGCCCGGCCCGCGCCGAGTACAGTCTCAGTTAATTGCCGTCCGGGTCGTAGAACGTGATCAGGCGCACCATGCCGGGATAGGTGACGATGTCGCCGTCCATCCGCACCTTGTTCGCCTTCAGACGTTTGACCGCGGCCTCGATGTCGTCGACGCCGAAAGTTGGCGTGACCCCGCCCGGCTGCGGATCCTCGACCTGGCTCAGCCCCACGTTGACGTTCCTGACCGACGATTGCAGCTCGCACCAGGCGATTTCGTCGACCTTGTAGAGCAGCTCGAAGCCGAACACCTTCTGGTACCAGTCGATCGAGGCATCGAGGTCGGAGACGGGGACCGACAGCGTGAGACCGCCGTCGTAGTTCTGTATGGATGACATGGACAGATCCTCTTTGCTGTTGTTATCATCGGGCAGTTCAATATTTATACTTAATATAAAAAATGTCAAGCACGTCGCAGCGCGTCGGCGAGCAGGCCGACCTGGCGCGGCTGCTGGGCCGGCGCTGGAACATTGCCGCTCTCGCGGAGCTCGGGCGCAGCGACGGTGCGAAGTTCATCACCTTGGTCAACCGACTGGGAATCAGCCGTGCGTCGCTCACGGCGGCGCTGAAGGACCTGGTGCGGCTCGGTCTGGTGCGGCGCAACCGCGGCTACGGACACCCGCTGCGGCCCGAATACCTGCTGACGGACGAGGGCAGACGGCTGGCGCAGCCGTGCCGGGCGCTGTTCGATGCGATCGGCGATGAGGCAGCGCGGCGGATCGCCTTCCGCAAGTGGAGCCTGCCGCTGGTGGCGGCGATCGGTACCCGGGCCGCCCGTTTCAGCGACCTGAAGTCGGCTCTCGCCGGGGTTACGCCGCGCGCGCTGGTCCTGGCACTGAAGGCCCTGGAGGAAATCGGCTGGGTCGAGCGCGACGTGAGCGACGACTATCCACCGGCGACCCGCTACCGGCTGGCCAGTGCCGGCGACAGGATTCGGCGCTACCTCGTGGCGTTGTCGGCTGCCGCAGCCAGCTCGTTGTAGTGAGCGTGCATCCAGGACCGTCCCAGCGCCTTGGCCGGCAGCTCGAGGCCGAGTTCCGGGACCTCGAGCGCGATCCAGGCGACGAAGGAATTGCTGTTCGGACCCGGCCACATCCGGTACTCGTTGGCAAATGGGTAGCGATCAACCGCCGCCTCGATCTTGCCGATCAGCGCTGCTGCGTCCGCGCCGCGGACCTCGTGCAGCAACAGGGCAGGTGAGCCGAACCACGGCCGCGCCGGATCACCCTCGCTGACGCTCAGGACCGGGCGCCCGCGGCGCTGCCGCCAGCCGATGACCTGGTAAATCGTGTAGTCCGCGGCGCCGTGGGGCTTCGTCGCGACCCAGGTATGGATCGCGAACTTGCCGCGCCAGCCCCAGACGTCGGCGCCGTAGACCTGGATCACCGCCTGCGGATGCTCGGCGGGGTGCGGAGCGACCGATCGCCCGACCGGCTCGGGCTCGAGCGCGGCCGAAGTGATGAACAGGGATGCCACGATCAGCACAGGGACCAGCAGCATTCCGGTCAGAAAGCGGCGCAAACGGTGAGAACGGGGTTTTTGCATTGATCCGGATGTCCGAAACGGGTCGACCTGAAGTTTGACACGGGATCGACCCGGGGTTCGCCCCGCATATAATGCGATCGCATATAAACATCTCTCCCGATTCATGCCTAAACCCAGTCATGTGCGCCGTCCGTGGCGTCCCCGAAGCCTGCTGGCTGCGGCCCTGCTGTGCCTGTGCCAGGCGTGCGGCAGCGACTCGCCGGCACCGCCGCCGCCCGCGAATCCGCCGCCTCCGGCACCGCCGCCCCCGGCGTTTTCCAGCGCGACGACGTTTGCCGACGTCACGGCCCTGTCGGGTCTCGCTCACGTCTTTTCCCTCGCGAACCCGATGGCCACGTCGGATCCGGCCCAGATGGGTGGCGGCGTCGCGGCGGCCGATATCGACGCGGACGGCGACATCGACCTGTATTTGGTCGGCGGCGATGGCGAGGCCAACGCACTTTTTCGCAACGACGGCGGCAATCGCTTCACCGAGACCAGCGTGACTGCAAACCTGGCCGCGATGCACATGGGCAGCGGGCCGGCTTTTGCCGACATCGACGGCGACAACGACCTCGACCTGTTCGTCGGCGCCGTCGAGGGTGACAGCGTCTACCTGTTCCGCAACGACGGCAACGTGTTCACGGACGTGACGCCGAACTCGGGGATCGTTGTCACGGCCGACAACACGATTTCTGCAACATTCGGCGATTACGACCGGGACGGCGACCTCGACCTGTTTCTCGCCCACTGGGGCAACGCACCGCAGCCCGACACGGAGAACCTGTGGCAGAACAATGGCGACGGTACCTTCGTCAGCGCGAGCATCCCGTCACGTATCGCCGAGCAGATCATCGGGCCGGCCGGCGGCCTGAGCGGGCTGTTCGATTACTCGTTCGCCGGGATTTTTTCCGATATCGACAGGGACGGCGACCCGGACCTGCTGCTTGCGTCCGATTTTCGTACCAGCAAAGTTTTTCGCAACCGCGGTGACGGCACGTTCGAAGACATCTCCGATCGCGACGTGATCACAGACAGGAACGGCATGGGCAACGCGGTCGGAGACTACGACAACGACGGCGACATGGACTGGTTCGTCACGTCCATTTACGAAGACGGCGGCGGGCCGGACCCGAATATCGGCAACCGCCTGTATCGCAACCTCGGCGACGGAACGTTCGAGGACGCAACCGGCGAAGCAGGCGTTGCGAACGGCGGCTGGGGCTGGGGCGCCTGCATGGAAGACTTCGACAATGACGGCGATCTCGACATCCTGCACGTCAATGGCTGGAACCAGGTGGACCCGCGCGACGCGAGCGGCCCGAACGACTACACGGCGGACCAGGTGCGTTATTTCGAATCGCAGGGCGACGGCACATTTGTCGAAGCGGCGGAAAGCGCGAGACTAACGGACACCGGACAGGGCCGCGGCCTGGTGTGTTTCGACGCGGACCGGGACGGCGACATCGACGCGCTGATCACGAACAACGAGGATTCGCGCAGCGTCGTTTTCTATCGCAACGAGCTTGCGGCCGGCAATCACTACCTGACCGTGCGGCTTGCAGGGCAGGGCATGAATACGCGCGGTATCGGCGCGTGGATCCAGGTGGAGGACGGCGCACGCACCCAGGTTCGTGAAATTCGCGCCGGCAACCATTTTGTCTCGCAGGGACCGGCGGAGGCGCATTTCGGACTCGGCCTGCAAACCAGCGCTGAGGTTACGGTAACCTGGCCGAGCGGCGCACAGGTGACGCAAACGGTCGCGGCCGACCAGCTCCTGGTGATCGCAGAGCCATGAGCGGAACAGGGCTGCACGGCACCGGTCACAATCCGGACACTCTTTCTATAATGGCATCAATGTCGAGTCGCACCATCAGCATGTTGCTCGCGGCTGTGCTTGCGTACGGTTGCGCGACCGTGCCTCGGGCAAAGCTCGTGGAAGCGGGCACGCAGGCGGAGTGCGTCGTTTTGCTGCACGGCCTGAATCGCAGCTGGCGCGCGATGAACACGATGGCGGAGGCACTGCAGGACGCGGGCTATTCGACCGCGAACGTCGACTATCCGTCGCAATCCGACGTTGTCGAACAGCTCGCACCGGCCGTCGTCGAACTTGGCCTGGAGCAGTGTCGAGCAGCAGGCGCAGACAGGATCCATTTCGTGACCCATTCGATGGGCGGCATCCTGCTTCGCTTCGCCCATGAACGGGAACCGATACCGGAAATCGGCCGCGTCGTCATGCTCGGGCCACCGAATCAGGGCAGCGAGGTCGTCGATAAGACGCGCAAATGGCCCGGCATGGAAATATTCGCGGGACCGGCGGGCCTGCAGCTCGGCACCGACGAGGAAAGCATCCCGTCCCGGCTTGGTCCGGTCGATTTCGAACTGGGCGTCATCGCCGGCAAGGGCTCGATCAATCCGCTGATGTCGGTCCTGCTCCCGGACGAGGACGACGGCAAGGTGACGGTGGAGCGGACAAAGGTGGCAGGCATGGACGATTTCATCGTCGTGCCGGACAACCATCACTTCATCGTCTCGGACGACGACGTCATCGCCAACACGCTGAACTTTCTCGAATACGGCCGATTTCTTACGCCTTCCGCCGGGCGCTAGCGGGACAAAATAATCCGGCGCAGCCGGGAATAAACCGCGCCCCGGCGCGTATTACAGTCGACGGGGATGAAAATCGGCGAGATGCAACACGAACTGGCACAGCTGGGCAACGGCGCGCACGCGCTGGCGATCCAGATACTGGGCAATCGCGACGACGCGGCTGATGCCGTGCACGACGCGCTTCTCAGTGTCCTGAACCGGCCCGCCGGCTACGACGCCGGCAAGGGTCCGCTCAAGCCCTGGTTCATGCGCATCGTGCGCAATCGCTGCCTGGACCTGCTGCGGCGACGGCGTCCATCCGGCGAACCTGTCGAAGAAATTGCGGATCAGGCGGCAGGCCCGGAGCAGATCGTCGAAACGCATGATCGGGACCGGGTGCTCGAATTGGCGCTCGCGGCCATCGACCCGGCGCAGCGGGAAATCATCGTGCTGCGCGACTACATGGACCTTTCGTACGCGGACATCGCCCGCGTGCTGGAAATACCACAGGGCACGGTCATGTCGCGCCTGCACCGCGCACGTCTCACGCTCGCAAAAGCATTCAAGGCCTATGAGTAACATGAACATCGAACACGTCGACGAATTGCTGTCGGGCTACCTGGACG
>CALKYK010000405.1 GCA_938003715.1 uncultured Gammaproteobacteria bacterium | reverse complement strand
CCAGGTCCCGGAACGTCACCGTGATACGGGCTTCGTGGTGCACCGCGTTGTCGAACGAGACGTCGTACTCGACCGGCGCCTGTGCCAGCAGCACTGCCGGGCATGCGATCAGGGTAATGGCTATCGTGCGCATCGGGACATACCAGCTCGAAAACGAACCGGAGTCTGACACGTTCCGGTCGAGCGCTGAAATCTACGGGCAAAAAAAAGGGGCCGTCCCTGGCCCCTTTCGTCCCTTCCTGATGACTTACTGGGAGTAGCGCTCAGGAATTCACAATATCGACGAGCACGTAGCGGAGCAATACCTCGTAGCTGCGCTTTTCCATCGCCATGCCGCGCGGCAGCTCGAGTGTGTGAATCGGGTTGTCGTCCCCGTCGCGTATTTCCTGGAAGAGCTTGGTACCGTCCTTGTGCACCGTGTAGCGTACGTCCCGCGTATTGCCGAACTTGAGCGGCACCTGCGACTCTGTCCAGTCCTGGATGACATGCATGCTCATTGTCTGTCGTGCTCCGTATTCATTCGTCGCGTCAGGACCGCAGTCTTTGCGTGCCCTTTGCCATACTGGGTGCAAGCCCTGTGCCAGAACGGCGCCGAACGGAAAATTCCGTTCTAAGTTGCTGATTATTCATACAATTGCCCGAGCCTTGCGCCCCGCGCGGCAGTGACAGGATTGGTTCACGGTTGTCAGTTTTGGACAGGAACTTCAGGGAAATGGCGACAAGCGTTTGACATATTGGTAACGCTTTTCAAAGCGCTCAGCGGCGCAGTAGCAGACCGTAATGATACGGCGGCAGGTCCACGATGCCGCCCTGTGGCACCAGTCCCGCCTGCGTGCCCCATTCGAGACACTGCGCCGGCCGCGGCCGGATATCGAGCGGCGGCCCACGCGGCGTCGTCTCGTCGTAGTTCCAGTGCATCACCGCAATCCGCCCGCCGGTAACCAGGTTGCGCCGCGCCTCGGCGAGGAGCGCAACCGGCTCCTCGACATGCAGGATGTTGAACACGAGCGCGATATCGCAGCATCGATCGGCGAGACCCGTTCCGTCTTCCACGAAATCACGCAGCTCGAAGCGGATGTTGTTACATCCCGCCGCCACCGCATTCGCCGTAGCGACAGACAGCATGCCGGGATCGATATCCAGCGCATGCAATCGCCCGCTGATACGATTCGCCGCGGGGATGCTGAACGTCCCGTACCCGCAGCCGAACTCCACGACCTCGCGCACGCCCTCGTCGACGCCGAATCGATCGAGCACGGCGAAAGGATCGAAAAACGTGTCCCAGACCGCCTGCTCCGGCATCCCGCTTTCGCGAATCCTCATCGTGGACTCATGCTCGACGAATTCTGCAAAAGGCGCGCAATAGCCTGATTTTATTCAGGTACGCAAATAGGATGCGCCGTTAAGATCGATAATGGCGCCGGTCAGGAAGTCCGCGGCACCCGACGCCAGCCAGGCCACCGTGGCCGCAACTTCGGCCGGCGTGGCGACCCGCTGCATCGGGCTATGCGCGCGTATCGCGTCGCCGGCCGGGCTGTCGAGCAAAGGCTGCGCCATGTCGGTTTCGACGAAACCGGGCGCCAGTGCCATAACCTGGATGCCGGCCGGCGCCAGTGCGACGGCAAGCGACTGGCTCATCGCGTGCAGCCCGGCCTTGCTCGCGCCGTAGGCCGGACATTCGGGCTCGCCGCGAAACGCGCCGCGCGAGCCGATGTTAATGATTCGGCCGCGTTCCGCCTTCGCCATCACCGCCGCTGCGGCGTGGCAAAGCGCCGCAGCAGCCACGAGATTGATGTCCAGCGTGCGTCGCCATGCCGACAACCAGGCCTCGCGGTCAACGGACAACGGCGGATGCGGTTCGAAGATGCCGGCGTTGTTGACCAGCACGTCGAGCCGTCCCGCCTCGTCACAGACCGCGTCGACCAGCCCGGGCACCGCGGCCGGGTCCGCCAGGTCCGCCTGCAGCACGAAATGACCGCGGCCGGGCAAAGACTTCGCGACGGCCCTCGCCTTCGACTCGCTGCTGCCGTAATGAACGGCCACCCGTGCCCCCAGTTCCGCCAACTCGCCGGCTATCGCCGCGCCGATACCGCGCGACGCGCCGGTGACGAGACAAACCCGGTCATTCAGTCGTTTGTGTTCCACGATCGACGTCAGTTCGAACCGATCAGCATCGGCAGGATGTGCGACGCCATCATGTCGTCGACCTGGCTATGCATGTATCGCTGACCGTACGCACTTGCCGTTACGACGACCACGGCATTCATTTCCTCGAACACGAATATCTTGTTGCCGCCGTTGCCACTGTAGTACGAAGAGGCATATTGCCGGCCATCGACTTTATATGACTTGTGCCACCACAGGTATCCGTAGTCGTTACCTTCAACGGTGGTCGCGATCGTCGGCGTCAGCGATTCCCGGACCCAGGATTCCGGCACGACCTGCTCGCCATTCCATCGACCTAGGTCGCGATAAAGCTGCCCGAAGCGTGCGAAGCCGCGGGGCGTCAGCTGGATCCCGCCTGCCGTATTTGCCACCCGCTGCGGCGTGTGCTGCCAGGAATAATGCCGGATGCCCAGCGGAGCGAACAGCCGAGAATCGGCATACGCTTCGAGTCCGCCAGGCACCGAACGGTTCAGTATGTCGCCCAGTATCACGATGCCGCCGGTGAAGTACGCCCATTGCTCCCCCGGTTGGCGGTCGTTTGCCATTGGCAGGTTCAGTGCCCATGTGACCCAGTCCGCAGTCGGGTACATGTTTTCCTCGTTGCCGGGCGAATCGGGATCGAAGTCGAATGCGTCGAAACCCGACGTCATCGTAAGCAGGTGTTTCAGGGTAACGGATGACTTTTCGGCCGACGCATTGTCGTACGAGTCCAGGTCGTAGATGTCTCCGAGCCGCTCGTCGACGGACTGAATATGCCCGTCAGCGATCGCGATTCCGAGTATCGTGCCGGCAAAGGTCTTTCCGACCGATCGCACGTCGTGCGTCGTATCGGCATCGGCTCCGCTGTAGTAGCGTTCGAACAGGGTTTGGTCGCCGCGAATGACGATGACGGAGTTGATGTTCCTGTAAGTGCCGTCGCGTATCGCAGCGTCGAGCGCGCTTTCCGCATTGACCGCCGGGGAATCCGCGCTGCAGGCACCGGTCGCAAGCACCCAGGTGAGCAGAAGAATGCCGTTGCGCATGGAACCGTCCCCCTGTCCTTCGAACATTCTACAGCGGCCAGACCACGATGATCGTCGGTACCGCTACTGCGACGATCAGGATTTCCAGCGGCAGTCCCATGCGCCAGTAGTCGCCGAAATGGTAGCCGCCGGGACCCATGATCAGCGTGTTGTTCTTGTGCCCGATCGGGGTCAGGAATGCGCTCGACGCGGCAACCGCCACACCCATCAGGAACGGATCCGGGTTGACGTCCAGCAGCAAGGCGATCTCGATGGCAATCGGTGCCGCGATCACCGCCGTTGCCGTGTTGTTCATCACGTCGGACAGGGTCATCGTCACGATGATGAGCAGGGTCAGCACGACGACTGCCGAATAGCCACTTGCCAGCGACAAGATCCCTTCTGCGATCAGCACCGTGCCCCCCGTAAGTTGCAGTGCCGCACCGATCGGGATCATCGAGCCGAGCAGCACAATGACCGGCCACTCGATCGAGTCGTAAACGTTGCGCACCGGCACGATATTCAGCAGTACGTACAGCGCGGCGACGCAGCCCAGCGCGATCGGCAGATACACGACGCCGACGCTCGCTGCAGCGATCGCCGCAGCGAAAATACCGACCGCGAGCCAGGCCTTGTCGCGCTGGATTACCTTCTGGCCCCGGTCGGCAAGCGCCAGCAGGCCGAGCCGGCCGATCACGTCGACGGCCCCCCCCCCCCCGCCCCGCAGCAGCAGCACGTCGCCCGGGTCGATCGGTAGTTTCCGTACGTGGTCCCTGCTCCTCCGGCCGCTCCGCGAAACGCCGATCAGGGCGACCCGGTAGCGATACAGGAGCCGCAGCGACATCGCAGTGCGGCCCGCAAGCGACGACGATTCCGGCACGACCACCTCGCTCAGCACCAGGTCCTCGTCCTGCAGGATGCCCTCGCCTGTGCCGATGTACTTCAGGCCGAGTGCCCCTACCGCATCCTCGATGCTTTCCGGATCACCCTCGACGACGAGCAGGTCGCCAGCCCGGATCTCGACCACCCGCGCGAGGCCCGGCATGCGCCGCCCGCGTCGCACCAGACCGACGATTTCGACGTCGCTTTTCTCCGCGTCGGCATCCATGTCGCGTACGCGCCGGCCGATCAGCGGCGAATCCTCGGGCACTTCCAGTTCGGCGATGTAGTTGGCGAGATCGAACAGGTCCTTGCCGGAATCCGCTTTCTTGCGCTCGGCCGGCAGCAGCCGCCAGCCGACCAGTGCGACGAATGCGACGCCGACCGCGGCGCAGGCCACGCCGACCGGCGCAAAGTCGAACATCCGGTACGGGGCGCCGAGCGCGTCGTTGCGAAATTCCGCGATAACGATATTCGGCGGCGTACCGATCAGCGTGATCATGCCACCGAGGATCGATGCAAACGACAACGGCATCAGCGACAGCGACGGGCTGCGATCCGCTTTAGACGCGGCCTGCATGTCGACCGGCATCAGGAGCGCCAGCGCGGCGACGTTGTTCATCAGCGCCGACAGCACCGCGGCGAGCGACGACATGATGCCGATGTGCGCCGACAGCTTGCGGCTGCCGGATATCACCACCCGTGCGAGCAGTTCGATGGCGCCGGAATTCGACAGGCCGCGGCTGATGATGAGTACCAGCGCGATGATGACGACGGCGGGATGGCCGAAGCCGGAGAACGCGAGGTCGGTAGGTACGATGCCGGTCAGCAGGCCCGCGAGCAGCGCCACGAAGGCGACCAGGTCGTAGCGCCAGCGGCCCCAGATCAGAAACACGAACACGCCGACGAGCAGCGCGCATAGAACGATCTGATCCGTGGTCAAGGGGAATGACACCTGCGGCGCGCAACGACGTGCCGCAGTGTAACAAGATCACCGGTGTTACGCGTTCAGGCGCCGGTGCAATTCAGCCAGGTCGAAATCGTCGTCGCCGGCGCAGCGAAGCCCGACCGCGCCATTGGACGGTGCGACCGAATGACCGTTCTGCAACATCACCCCGATAAGCCAGTCAGCCTGGAACGTGGCGACTTTGATTTCGCGTAGAATTCGCCGCTATGCCATTCATCGTCATCGGCCTGCTGATCCTCGCCATCGTGTTCCTTCCCGGCATCTGGGTTCGGCGCGTCATGGATCGCTATTCCAGACCGGAGGACCGCTACAGCGGCACCGGTGCCGAACTCGCGCGCTTCCTGCTGGATCGCTACGGAATGCAGGAGGTCGGCGTCGAGGAGACCAAAGACGGCGACCATTACGACCCGCAATCGCGCACCGTACGCCTGACGGCCGACAAGTTCAGCGGGCGCTCGCTGACGGCGATCACCGTGGCAGCGCACGAGCTCGGCCACGCGATGCAGGACCACAACGGCTTCAAGCCACTGCGCTACCGCACGCGGCTGGTCAAGGCGACGCAAAAACTGCAGAAAATCGGCGCCGGCATCCTGATGGTTTCGCCGTTCGCCGGAGCAGTCACGCGCGCACCCGGTGTCGGTATACTGATGTTCCTGGGCGGACTGCTCACGCTCGGCACGTCCACGATCGTGCACCTGATCACGTTGCCGACCGAATTCGATGCCAGCTTCAACCGGGCATTGCCGATGCTGGACGAAACCGGGGTCCTGCACGAGACGGACCGCCCGCATGCGCGGAAGCTGCTGAGCGCGGCGGCCTTTACCTACGTTGCTGCATCGCTGATGAGTCTCTTAAACATCGCCCGCTGGTTCGCGATCCTGCGGCGGTGAGCCGGGCGCCGATTCCGGCGCGATGCCGATCAGTTCCGGCCGGGTTTTCGTAGCGCTCAGTACTTCGAGTCGGAAGTCGTTCCAGTGCACGACGTCGCCGGGCACGGGCACCCGCTCGAGCGAAGTCGTCACGAGCCCGCCGAGCGTACTGTACTCATCGGCCGGAACCCACTCGACGTCGAGTGCGGTACACACCTTGCGCATGTCGACGGACGCCAGCGCGCGAATCGATCCGTCGTCCTGAACCACCAGCTCGGTGACCGGACGGTCGGTCTCGTCGTAGATTTCCCCGACCAGTTCCTCCAGCACATCCTCGAGCGTCAGGATGCCGAGCGTATCGCCGTATTCGTCGACGACGATGGCCATGTGCCGTCTGGACGTCGTGAACATGCGCAGCACATTGTTGAGCGGCGTCACCTCCGGCACGAACATGGGTTCGCGCATCAATGACCGCCACGCCAGCTTCTCTCCGCCTGCGTCCAGGAGCGCAAACAGCAGGTCCTTGACCAGCACGACGCCGGCGACTTCGTCCAGCTGGCCGGTCGGCGAAAACGGGTAGCGACTGAACGGCGGGTTGCGCACGTAGGACAGCATTTCGTCCCGCGACATCGACGGCGACAGCATGCGCACCTCGCTTCTGGGCACCATGACGTCCGCGGCGCGCAGCTGGCTCAGGCGCGTGGCGGCGTCGATGATGCCGGCCGTGCGCCCGCCGACAATGTCCTCGTTACGCGCAATCGCGGTGAGGACGCGTATTTCCTCCAGTGACGTCGCCGGCGGGTTTTTTTTGCTGCGCAGATTGCGCGATATCGATTCGGCAACGGTGACCAGCGGCTTCAACACGATCGTCAGCCAGTGGATGGCGTGTGCCACCGGTGTTGCCAGCCTGTCGGCATAGGTGACGCCGAGCGTTTTCGGAATGATCTCGGTCAGCAGCAATACGGCGACCGTGAACACGACCGAAAACAGCCACAGCGAGCTTTCGCTGAACGCGTCGACGTACGAGGCGCCGGCCACCGTCGCGCCGATCGTATGCGCGATCGTGTTGACGATCAGGATGGCGGCGATCGGTGAGTCGATGTGTTTCTTGAACCCGCGCAGCAACCTGCCCGATCGTTTGCCCTCGCTCGCCATGGCCTCGACCTGGGCGGGGCGTATCGACAGCAGTACCGACTCGAAAATGGAACACAGGAAAGACACCACAAGCGCTACGCTGACAGCGACGGCAAGAATCAGCATCGGGACTCCGGGTATTGGGTTCGTAGGGACAATCTATCGCGAATATGACGCCGGTTTAAGTCGCAGCGCCTGCGAGGCGCGGCACGGCCTGACGTGCTATCGGGCTAATCGCGTACCGTCTCGCTGCCACCGGAGCTCGGCGCATCGTGAGCGTACGCGGGGTCCCGGTTCAGCAGCAGGTTCCTGGCAGCGGACATGGTCCGCCGGAAATCGCCCTGCAACAGGTATAGCGACGGCACCAGGAACAGCGTGATGACGGTCGCGAACAGGATGCCGAAACTCAGCGAGATCGCCATCGGGATAACGAACTGCGCCTGCAGGCTGGTCTCCAGCATGATCGGCATCAGTCCGGCGGCGGTGGTCAGCGAGGTCAGGATAATCGGCCGGAAGCGCTCGCGCCCGGATGTAATCACTGCCTCTTTCACTGGCACTCCGGCCTCGCGCGCCTTGTTGACGAAGTCAATCAGGATCAGGCTGTCGTTGACGACAACGCCCGCGAGCGCAATCAGGCCAAACAGCGAGAACATGCTGATTGCCTTGCCCATCAGGATGTGGCCGAACACCGCACCGATCAGGCCGAACGGGATCACCGACATGATGATCAGCGGCTGGACGTAGGACTTGAGAGGAATCGCGATCAGCGCGTAGATCAGGAACAGTGCCGCAATCGAGGCTATGCTCAGATTACGCAGGAATTCGATTTCTTCGAGACTCGCGCCCTCCAGGCCGTACTCCACGCCGGGATGACGGGACAGCAGTTCCGGGATGTAGTTTTCCGATATGTCCTCGATGATCTCGCCCGGCTCTACGTTTTCCTCGTCGATGTCCGCCGACACCGTGACGACCCGCTTGCGGTTCTGTCGCGTGATGCGCGAATACGCCTCGCCAAACGAGACTTCCGCGACGGAACTGAACGGCACTTCGTCGCCCGCCGGTGTGCGAATGCGCATGTTCTCGAGATCGGCAATCGAGCGGCGTTCCTCCAGCGGGTAGCGCACCATGACCTTCAGCTCGCTGCGGCCGCGCTGGATTCGCTGCGCCTCCTCGCCGTAGAAGGCCTGCCGAACCTGGCGTCCGAGCGATGACATCGTGAGCCCGAGCGCCTCCGCTTCAGGCTTGATCGTCAGCCGGATTTCCTCTCCGCCAGGTGTTGCCGTATTGCGGATATCGAACACGCCGCTGTATTCGCGCAGCTTGTCCTCGAGTTCCCTCGCGGCATTCTCGAGCGCCTCGTAATTGTTGCCCGACAGGTTGAACGACAGCGGCACGCCGCCGCCGATGTGGTCACCGCCGGAAAAGGTCAGTTCCTTCACGCCCGGCATATCGCCGACGCGCTCGCGCCACATCGTGATCAGCTCGTCGCTGGACAGCGGTCGGTCCTCGCCGCGGTACAGTTCGGCGAAGATCACGCCGGCCGTATCGCCGTTCGTAAATACGATCAGGTGATCGATCGGTTCGTCGGCGCCGGGATTCTCGCTGACGTACTCGTCGTTGATGTCGAACACGGCCTGCTCGATCCGGTCGAGCGCAGCATCGCGCGCCGCGGGGGCGGAGCCGTTCTGCATCGTCATCTGCACCTGGATGAAGTCGCTCGGCACTTCGGGAAATATCACAACCCGGATGAGGCCACTGTTGATGACGCCGAAGGTCAGGATCAGCACGGCGGCGAAGATGCTGAACGTCAGGCCGCGATTTTCCAGCGCTTTTTCCAGCAGCGGCGTGTACCACTCGTTGATGACGTGCCGCAGGCCATGCTGCACGTGTCGCTGCAGCTTCGTGAAGAATCGCGGAATGCGCTCGAACCTGCCGATCCTGCGCTGCGGATTGAACAGGTCGTCCTCGTCGATTTCCTTGATGTTCGCGTGCGCAAGGTGCGCAGGCAGGATCAGCTTCGATTCGACCAGGGAAAACAGCAGGCAAAGGATCACGACGACCGACATCGCCTCGAAGAACGGCCCGACAATGCCGCCGACGAAAAGCAGCGGTGCGAACGCCGCGATCGTCGTCAGCACACCAAATGTGGCGGGAATCGCGACGCGCCTTGCGCCGCCGCGGCGCGGACCAACCGGTCGGCGGCCGCAAAGT
>CALKYK010000404.1 GCA_938003715.1 uncultured Gammaproteobacteria bacterium | reverse complement strand
GGCCGCCAGTCGGGCTCTTCCATGCGCAGCGTGTAGGCGCTGATGAACAGCGCGAACACCGACGTGGCCACGGCGAGGAACGTCGACAGCGCGATCGTCTTCGAATTGCCGGACAGCGAGGTGCCGGACACGGCATCGTCGGCCGCCTTCGGCACCCACGGCTGCGTGTTGAACGTCTGCCGCAGCAACCACATGATCACGGTTGCCATGATGATGCCGAGAAATATCAGCGTCAGGTACATCGCTCGTTACCGTTCCTAGTGATGCACGCCGTGTTCGCGGCCGACCGGCGCCTTGTCCGCCGGCACGTTCTGCGGCACGAAGTCCTGGTCCTGTCCGGGCACGCTGTAGTCGTAGGCCCAGCGATGACACTGCGGCAGCTCGTGACCCCAGTTGCCGTGCTTCGGCGGCGTATCCGGCGTCTGCCACTCGAGCGTGGTCGCCTTCCACGGGTTCGGATCGGCCTTCTTGCCCTTCCACAGCGACACGATCATGTTGTAGAAGAAAATGAGCTGCGTCAGCGCGACGAAGATCGCGGCAATCGAGATCTGCGAGTTCAGCGTGTGCGCCGATTCCGGCATGAACTCGGTGTTGCCCATCGAGAAATAACGCCGCGGCACGCCGAGGAAGCCGAGATAGTGCATCGGCAGGTAGATCGCGTAGGTGCCGAAGAACGTCATCCAGAAGTGCCACTTGCCGAGCGTTTCGTTATACATGCGCCCGGTGATCTTCGGGAACCAGTGATAGATGGCACCGAAGACGACCAGGATCGGCGACACGCCCATCACCATGTGGAAGTGGGCCACGACGAAATAGGTATCGGAGAGCGGCAGGTCGATCGTCACGTTGCCCAGGAACAGCCCGGTCAGGCCGCCGTGGGTGAACGTGAAGATGAAACCGATCGCGAACAGCATCGGCACGCGCAGGTGGATGTTGCCCTGCCAAAGCGTCAGCACCCAGTTGTATACCTTGAGCGCCGTAGGCACCGCGATGATGAGGGTCGTGGTCGCGAAGAAGAACCCGAAGTACGGGTTCATGCCGCTGACGTACATGTGGTGCGCCCAGACGATGAAGCTCAAGCCCCCGATCGCGAGGATCGCCCACACCATCATGCGGTAACCGAAGATGTTCTTGCGCGCGTGCGTCGCCAGCAGGTCAGAGACGATGCCGAACGCGGGCAGCGCGACGATGTACACCTCGGGATGGCCGAAGAACCAGAACAGGTGCTGGAACAGGATCGGGCTGCCGCCGGTATAGCCGGGGTTCTCGCCCGCGGACACGATCGCCGGCATGAAGAAGCTCGTCATCAGCGTTTTGTCGAGCAGCATCATGATCGCCGAGACCAGCAGCGCCGGGAACGCGAGCAGGCCGAGGATCGTCGCCATGAAGATGCCCCACACCGACAGCGGCATGCGCATCAGGGTCATGCCCTTGCAGCGCGCCTGCAGCACGGTCGTGACGTAGTTCAGGCCGCCCATCGTGAACGCCACGATAAAGACGCCGAGCGACACCAGCATCAGCACGATGCCCCAGTCGATGCCGGGCGTGCCCTGCGAGATCGCCTGCGGCGGGTACAGCGTCCAGCCGGCGCCGGTCGAGCCGCCGGGCACGAAGAAGCTCGCGAGCAGGATGATGACGGACAGCAGGTAGACCCAGTACGACAGCATGTTCATGTACGGGAACACCATGTCGCGCGAGCCGCACATCAGCGGGATCAGGTAGTTGCCGAAGCCGCCCAGGAACAGCGCCGTCAGCAGGTAGATCACCATGATCATGCCGTGCATCGTGATGAACTGGTAATAGTTTTCCGGCGTGACAAAAGCGAAGGAATCGGGGAAGCCGAGCTGCAGGCGCATCATCACCGACAGCACCAGCGCGACGGCGCCGACGACGATCGCCGTTATGCCGTACTGGATCGCGATGACCTTGTGGTCCTGGCTCCAGATGTATTTCGTAATGAACGTATCCGGATCGTGGTGTTCGATCTCGTGGTCACGATCTGCAATCGATACATATGCCATCAGGCTGCCCTCAAAGCGTGTTGATGTAGGCGACGACGTCTCTCATGGACTGCTCGTCCTGCATGGTGCGGCCCATGAAGCCCATCTGCATGCCGTAGTAGTCCTGCGGATGACCGCCGCGTACGCCGGATTTGAAATTCTCGAGCTGGCGAACGAGGTACCAGTCGTTCATGCCCGCCATGCGCGGCGCATTGATGGCCTCGATGCCCTGCGCCTCCTTGCCGTGGCAGTAAGCGCAGACGACGTACAGTTCGGCGCCGTGCTCGACGTCGCCTTCGATCGTTTCCGGCGACGGGTTGTCCGGCAGGGTCTGCACGTGCGCGATCACGTTTTCGAGCGCCTGCTCGTTCGCCAGCGTCAGCGACATCGGCGCCATCTGCCTGCCGTAGATGTCGTCTTCGTGCGCACCGCGCAGGCCCTTCTTGTAGTTGTCGATCTGGCGCCGGATGTACCAGGGCTCCTGGCCGGCGATCTTCGGCGCGTTAAGGGCCAGGAGACCCTCGCCCTGCTGGCCGTGGCAGGCCGCACACACCGCGTACTGGGCCGCGCCGGCCGCCGCGTTGCCGACCACGGGCGACTGCGTCTCGGCGAAGGTCGGGTAGTTCGCCACCCAGGACTGGTAGTCCTGCGCCGTGTCGACGACGACCGCGCCGCGCATCGTGTGGTGCGCGATGCCGCAAAGCTCTTCGCACAGTACTTCGAAGCGGCCGGTCTTCGTCGGCGTGAACCACAGGTAGGTGGTCATGCCCGGGACCAGGTCCATCTTGACGCGGAACTGGGCCACCGCGAAGTCGTGCAGCACGTCTTTCGAGCGCAGGTTGAACTTCACCGGCACGTCGATCGGGATGTGCACCTCGGGATTCAGGATAATCACGTCGTCCTGGCCGAGCGGGTCTTCGGGATCCAGGCCGAGCGGGTTGTCGGCGGTGACGTACTCGATCTTCGAATCGCCGAACTCGCCGTCCTCGCCCGGCAGCCGGTAGCTCCAGTGCCACTGCTGGCCGACCGCCTCGACTTCGATGGCCTCCTCGGGCACCTTGACGAACTCGGCCCAGACGAACAGGCCGGGCGTGAGCATCAGCGCCACACCGACGGTCGTGCCGATCGTCAGTATCGTTTCGAGCTTGGTGTTTTCGGGATCATAGGTCGCGCGGCTGTCGTCGCGATGCTTGTACTTGACGACGCAATAGGCCATGAACAGGTTCACTGCGACAAATACGAAGCCGCATACCCAGAGCGTGATGTCGACCGTCAGGTCGATCGTCGACCAGTTGGACGCGAGCTCCGTGAATGTCCAGGGACTCAGGACGTGAAACACCAGCGACCCGATCACCAGGACGATAAGCGCAACTGCTATAGGCATACCTATTGCACCCTTGTTGTCAGAATTTGGCTTTTGTTTTCGGCACCCGCCGGCGGGCGGGCGCGGCATTTTCGATCAGCACGCAACCTACTTCTTGGTTGTCCTTAAAGTGAATTCCCCGCGGCAACCCCCTGCCGGTGTTCATGAGCTGTCGCTTTCGAAACGGAGCGAACTGATACTCGCCGGGGTTCGCGGCTCGCGCCGCTGTCATTCCCCCGACCAGAGGGCAGGATAGAGGAAACGGGTGCCGATTTCCACTCGGCGCCGCAATGAGATCGCGCCTGTAACGCGTTGATTATGAAGCGAGAAAAATGCGCTTGCGCAGGTCGACTGCTAGAACGCGAAACGCATGTCGCGACGCACGTTCTCGCGTGCCTTTTCGAGGTCTGCCTGCAGCCGCTCGAGTTCCTCCTCGAGCGGCGCGGCAAACTCCGCGGTGCTCACGTCGAGCGGCAAACCGTGGCCGACGATGCCGACGGGATCGGGCACCGTCGTCGCCATCGCCGGGCCGGGATCGTCGGCGGGCGCCTGCCAGTTGATCAGTGCGATGACCGCGACGGCGGCGGCAAGCCCGGTCAGGCTGCTGACAAGCCACAGCCTGGTAACGGGCGTGCGTTCCGCTACAGGCGATGGCGGCACCTCGCCGATGCTGCGCAGCGAGGCGTCGAGTCGGGCACGAAATTCCGGC